>JAGWGO010000130.1 GCA_028867395.1 Nitrososphaerota archaeon
AAGGGCTGGGCAACAAAAGATTCTGCATTCAATAGGTTAAAAGATGATTTAAGATTCAAAGCAGTTGTGAAATAAATGTCTGAAGAGTTTGTAAAAAATGTAAAGACACTACTTGCCTCAGGCAAGGGTGATGCTGGACGGTTGCGAGAAATACTTGATTCTGTGAAACAAAATAATCCTGTATACATGTCTGACTACAAATACATCGAGAATCTAATCTCTGGGCAAGCAGGAGAAGAAAAGATAGAAAGCAAAGAGATTCCACAGGGAATAAATTTTGAGGATCCTTTGACGCTGCTCAGAATACGGCTTGCAGAGGGCAAGATGACAATTGCTGAATTTCGCGAACTCAAAAAGACACTAAGCGAGTTCTAAGTTTTTTAAAAGAACAAATTCTTCCCAAATCTTAAATCTAAAAACTGTCGTTTGTTAGATATGATGCTACAACCCCATGGCAGAATCTTCTCTTCATGTCTACAACAATCAAGCATGCGCTTTACAATCTTACACTCTTGGATTAAAGTGAGATCTCTATGTTATTATGGTGATTAGTAGTGTCTACTGTTAACGCGCCGCTTCCACCAGCACCTGTGCTTATGACCTGTTTTGGTCATTGCGGTATAGGTCTTGGAGCCGAAGCTTATCGTAGATTGTTGATTGATGTAGGGGCTGACCCGCTCAAACCAACGTTAAAAGGAGAAAAGGACGAGTCACGCGTTTTGAAAAGATACGGAAGCACAATTTTGAGATTTCCTAATTCTTATGGGGGAAATGAAATTCCTCTAATTCCAAGAGCATTACTTGTTGATCTTGACCCAAGAGCGGCAAACCTGATACTGCAATCATATCCAGATCTGTTTGCACTGCGAGACAAACATGTCATCCACGGTGCGGGAGGTGCCGCAAGAAACTGGGCAGAAGGCAGAAGCAGATTCACTAACGAAGTAACCAAAAAGTTTGACATGCAAAAGCAACTGGCAGGACTCTCTCCTGAACCTGTGCGTGGCTTTACGGTGCCATTTGCAATGGGTGGAGGAACTGGAAGTTCCTTTGCAAGTGCATTTATGCAATATATCAAGAAAGACACCAAGGAGCATGCTACAATAGCATCGTTTGGGCTTTTACCAGAGTTTGGATGGGATCCAGTCATCTTCGAAGCTGCAGCAATTAACATAGTGATGAACCTTGAGCACCAGATAAAGTACAGTGACTGTTCTATACTGTTTTCAAACAAGAGACTGCGAGAACTTGCGCATAAGCATGAAAAAACGACCGACAAAATACAATCAATCATTGATGACCTTCCAAAGGAACATGAGATAGGCTGGAAGGATTACAAGGGAATGAACCTTATAGCTGCGAACGCAATATCGATGTTTATCGCATCCTTTGCAAGGGAGACGGAATGGGACATGTCAAACTATAGGACATGGCTTGCAACAAAGAAACCTAGGTTTGCAATAGCTTGGGTTATCCCAGTAATACCTGAAGAAAAACAATGGGGAACTGACTTGATATCTGGAGGGAAAGGAAACTCCATGGATGCAATAGCAGACCACATTCACAAGAGAAATGATGCCATATTATTTGACCTTGATGATAATGATATCAGGGACAAGGGAGGTCAGAGAGACTCTTGTGTAGCCCTAGTTAAGATAAAGGGAGAATTTGATGAAAAAGAAAGGGCTATTCTAAAGAATATGATAAAGGATAGATTCCACATTGAAGAATCGCGTATGATATTTGTCAAGATTCCAATACTTGATACAGAACAAGCTAACGTCACAATCCTTGTAAACACCAAGGCAATTGGTCCGAAGATCTTGGAGATAGCAAGTGAGGCAGAAGCATCTTGGGATGGCTACAAGGAAGAATATGGCAAGTGGGGACTTTCAACTGAAGAGTTCAAACAAAGTCTTATGGACGTTGTTCACCAGTTCAGTGCATAGACCATGGTAGATCTTAATTTCCTAGAACAGGTCGCAAATCAGATCAAGCGAAACAGACAGCAGTTAACCGATGTTGAAGATGAGCTTGCTACAGTAAACTTTAGAATTCATGAAATTCCATTGAAGATTTCGACAGAATCAACCTTTGCAAAGATGATTGGTGAACAATACGTCGATGCCACGCAAGAGTTGGAGACAGCAAAGGAGAGACTCTTAAAAGAAAAGGAAACACTAACTGTCAAGATAAATGACGACATATCAGCATTCATTACCGAGTTTACCTCTCCTGAGCTTGTAATTCCATTGGAGCCAAATCCGCTTGTTGCAGACGGAAGCACTTTTTTCAGATACAAAAATGGTACCACTTTCAAGAATGTTTTTGACATTCTAAGCGAACTTTTAGGATTGAGCTCACCAATACTTGTAAAGGACGTAATGTTCTCGCCTACAGAAATCGTGATCAAGGTGACCGACGAATATGAGGCAAAACAAAAGTTCCTAAGTAGCATAAACCAAGTCCAAAAAACTCTCTCAATTAAACGCAGAAAGGACTGATACCTAGGACAAACCCTAAAAAATAGGTAGGGGCAAGAACATCTGTGAAAACTCTCCTTGTTTTATTGGCAGTAATGGTTACTGCAGTGCTAGCAGCGATGCCGTTGGCACACGCACAAAACTATGGAGATGTAACATCTACTCTGCAGAATGGAACATGGACAACACCTGTAAACAAGCAGGTGCAGATTGTAGCCGATGTAACAAATGGACTTGACAGAGACCAACCATTTGCATATATTGTTCAAGTGCTTGACAACAACGGTGTTGTAGTACAACTTTCTTGGCTTACTGGTACTCTTACTGCCGGTCAATCTCTTAGTCCATCCCAGTCTTGGACTCCAACTACGCCTGGAAATTATACTGCGGAGATATTTGTGTGGTCAGGGATAACCAATCCTGATGCTCTCTCTGCTCCTTTGGTCATGAAGATATCGGTAACCTAGTTCCACATTGGTTATAATTTGGGAAGTTACAAATCAGATTAATGAATCGTAAAAGAGGATTAATCACAGGAGTTATCCTTGCTATATCATCGGCTTTCTTCTTTCTCTTCATCGGGTTTCCACTTTTCAATCAACAGTCAGGTGATCAGGTGGGTTCTCCATTTACTAGTAGCATCCAGTCTCCTGATTCAATAAGCACAATTGCAAGTGACATTGATTCTTGTGTAGCCAACCCTAACTCTGACTGTGACCAAGAGATGTTACAGATATCAAAATTCTGTGAACAAAACAAGGGACAGGAACAAAACTATCAGTTCTGCAGTGATTCAAGAGTACAGATGTATATTGATAACAGAAACATGGCACAGATAACAGTAAACGGAGGAGGGGGACCTTGATCTCTATGACTGTATTCTGTGTTTTACTATAGTAAAGTTTCCTTGCAAGATCACACTGTTTGCTAGAATGAATTCTTTTGTACGCTCATCGTTTAGTATTGTGGTAAACTTGGGAGTAATCCTGATGACTGTTCCAATGTAATTTTCTTGCACACTTTTTATCTCAATCCTGTCGCCCTCTGAATAGGGAAGCTGCTCAGAAAGGGACACGTCCTTTAGCAACCTGACGTTGCCTTGAATTATTGCATTGTTTGGGACGATGTACTCTTTACCTTCGTCTGTCTCTATTGTAGTGTACATCAAATCGATCTCCTGAATCTTCCCGTGAACGTTATCGTTAACAACATGAATGGAGTCTCCTATCTTGGCTGGATACGTTGTTAGTATCAAGCCGCTCGAGAGTATGTTTCCAACTATGGTGGATACTCCGATACCAATTATGATTGCGGCAACTCCGCCGCTGATTAGAATCTCTTGTGGGTTGACGTTTAATTGATGAAGTATTGAGAGGCCTGCGATGAGGGAGATTACTATGATTGCAAAAAATGACAAGCTGGCAGAAAACTGTGGATGGGCCCTTGAGGTAAACTTCTTGAGCAGACTCCTAGTCAAAGTAATGATTAGAAAGGAAATGATTACAGTAGCTATAATTCCTGCAATCTGTACATGAAAATGCGTAACGCCAATGAGGGGTGCAACAAACAACTCAAACAAATGCAGGGCAGCCCATGTGCCAACTATCATTATTATTACCTTTATCGAAAAAGCGTAGATCTCTCTGTTCAAGGAAGAACGGTGTTCCTTTGGAGCCTCTTCTACTTTTAGCAAGTCTTCTGGACCCTTATCTCTTGATGCGGCCATTAATTCATAATAACACTATTTAGTAATTATTGCTTCTGCTATTTCACAGCCGCTTTGAGAAAGTTAGACATGTTTTTTGCGACCAGAGGGGTTATCTTTTTTGTGATTATCTGATGAAAGTCATCTGCATCGGCATCAAAGGATAGCAACAATACGTGTGACAGTCTGCTATTCTCGTCTGAAATTGGAATAGTGGCTCTAATCAGTTTTGTATAGTGGGAACTTGCATACAATATCTTTCCAAGTCTGTATTCCCATCGCAGCCTTGTGTACTGTCTTGTTGCGGCAGTAATTGCATACTGCGCTCTCTCCTCGGAATTCAATAATGGCGTCAGTCCTTTTCTATCTGCTGTTGCCTCTAGCTTCCCGTCTACGTCTGCAATTCCTGCAAACCTAATCTTGGGATCGAGGGCAACGACGTTTTTGCAAAACTCCTCAAATACATTCATTGAATAGACATATTGGTCGTAGCTATATTTGCTTTCTGGGTTATCAGTTTAGTCTGTGATATAGGATCTTAAAGTCTTCTGCAATTCTATATGCCGCATTTTGAAGTTTGGTGACCTCAGTC
>JAGWGO010000131.1 GCA_028867395.1 Nitrososphaerota archaeon
AGTAACAAAAAAAGCAAAAGAGTTTTCAGGTTACCGAAAAATAGGCAGAACGCATCTTATGGATGCACTTCCAGTAACGCTTTGTGGTGAGTTTGCAGCATATGCAACCTCCATTGCAAAGGCCCGTGATGCGATATACGCAGCACAAAAGGAATTAGAGCATGTTGCCCTTGGAGGCACTGCAGTAGGCACAGGTGCAAACACGCCAAAGGGGTACAGAACCATAGCAATAACAGAGCTTGCCAAGATTTCAAAACTCTCACTCAAGCCACAATCTGACATGCAGTATGGACTGCAAAGCAGATTTGCAGTAGCAAACCTCTCATCAACATTAAGAAATCTTGCTCTTGAGCTTGGAAGATTTGCAAATGATATTAGATTGATGGCATCAGGTCCAGTCGCCGGTCTGTCCGAACTTGTCATCCCTGCAGTTCATGCTGGGTCTTCCATCATGCCAGGCAAGGTTAACCCGTCTCTTGCAGAATGCTTGAACATGGTCTGCTTTAACATCATAGGCAATGACACAACTGTAGCCCTCGCTGCCCAGTCAGGACAGTTTGAGCTCAACGTGATGCTTCCAGTTATGTTAAAGGCAGTTCTTGAATCAACTGATATGCTCAAGAACTTTGTTCCAATATTTTCACACAACCTAGTTGCCGGCCTTACTGCAAACAAGCAGAAGCTTCGTCAATACATCGAGAACAGTCCAGTCATAGTAACCCTTCTTGCACCAAAGCTTGGCTACCTGGCCTCTGCAGACTTGTACAAAGAATCACTCAAGACTGGCAAGACCATTCGACAACTTGTCGTATCAAAAGGATTAATGAGTGAGAAGGAAGTAAACGCGCTGCTGGGATAACATGGCAAAGATTTGGGTTGAAGCGTATGGTTGTTCGGCAAGTTTTGCAGACTCGGAGATGATAACTGGGCTTGTCGTCAACGGAGGACACACTCTTGCACAGAACCCGTCAGATGCGGACCTTAACGTTATTGTAACATGCTCAGTCAAAGACGCCACTGCAAACAAGATGGTTCACAGGATAAAACGGCTAAAGAGCAAGCCGCTTGTAGTGGCAGGATGCCTGCCAAAGGCAGAAACTGCGACCGTAGAAAAATTCAGTCCCAAGGCAAGTCTTCTTGGACCAAATTCTATTGGAAAGACTTTGGAGATAATCGATCTTGCGCTGAAAGGTCAAAGGAGAGTAGAGACCACAGACTCGGATGTATCCAAAGTCGGACTGCCAAAGGTTCGCCTAAATCCAGCTGTTGGGATAGTTGAGATAGCAAGTGGATGCATGAGCGAGTGCACATTCTGCCAGACAAAGTTATCAAAGGGTCAGCTTCAAAGTTTTAGGATTGGAGATATTGTAAGGCAGATAAGGCAAGAGATCGATGATGGATGTTGCGAGGTCTGGCTAACATCTACCGACAATGGTTGTTATGGCTTTGATATTGGAACCGATCTGCCAAGCCTAGTCAATGCAGTCTCAGAGATAGAGTCAGACTTTATGATTAGAGTAGGCATGATGAACCCCATGTACATGTCTAGGATACGGGATGGATTGTTAAATTCATTTGAAAACCCCCGTGTCTTCAAATTTCTTCATATTCCCGTTCAAAGTGGTAGCGACAAAGTCCTCAAAGACATGAAGCGAGGCCATACTGCCACGGTCTTTAGGAAGGCAAGCGAGGCATTTAGGAAAAAGTTTGAAAAATTCACAGTTTCCACCGATATCATTGTAGGATTTCCAACAGAGTCAAAGGATGACTTTGAACAGACACTTGATCTGATACGAGAGACAAGACCTGATATCATAAACCTCTCAAGATACAGCGCAAGGCCAGGAACAAAGGCTGCTACGATGGAACAGATTCCAGTCTCCGAAGTAATGCGAAGGAGCAAGACTGTCTTTGACATGACAAATAGAATATCTCACGAGCGAAATCTCGAATGGATTGGCTGGAAGGGCAAGGTAATATTTGATGAGAGATCTGACGAGGTCGTAAAGGGCCGCAATTATGCGTACAAGCCAGTCATGGTCAACGAGAAGGTAAAGATAGGTCAAAAAGCGTTTGTCAAAATAACAGATGCTACAAAACATGGTCTGTACGGCCAGATTGTGAGCTAAATATTTTAGATTGAATCTAGGACGAAAACTAAGCAACAAAGTTTTTTAATCATTTTTGTAAGCAAGAGAGAGTCATGGAATTCCAAATGCAAGAACCAATTCTAGTTGTAGGATTGGGAGGAGCAGGAAGCAGACTTGCTTCAAGCATAAAGGAAGAGATCGGATGCGATTCTCTCATAATCAGCCATGACCCAAAAGACCTCAGCCGCGAATCTTCTTCCAAGATCTTGATAAACACAAATCCAATTCTCAATCCATCAGCATATCTCATTAGAGGTATATCATTTGGCGCTAGAAGCTCGATTGCTGAAAAATTAGAGCCATACTTTACCATAATTATAGTAGCTAACCTAGCAGGCAAGTCCGGTGCCGCGCTTGGCCCAATCGTGTCCCAGATTGGCAAGGAGATGAACAAAAGTGTGCTCTCCTTTGGAATCATGCCTTTCAAGTTTGAAAAGGATAGAATCTTCTTCTCAGGTGTCTCTCTGAAGAGACTAAAGGCAAGTTCAGACTGTACAATAATAGTAGACAATGATGCATTACTTGACAGCAATCCCGACCTTACACCTGACACTTGTAATACCATCACCAACACTGCACTTATGCACGTCGTTTCTACTTTGAAAAATTCATCTCTCCCACTCAAGACGAACATTCTTTCAACAAGCAAGGACATACCAGATGTTGAAACATCATTGAGAGACTCTATCAAGATGCTTTACGAAGACGTCCCTCCGCAGAGTATCAAGAGTACATTGCTCTACGTGGTTGGAGGAAACAAGGTACCAATTGGTATCTTAAATTCAATGGTAAGCACCATCAGCGGAATATTTAGCAACGACAGTACTAGAGTGAGCCTGTCAGTTGCAAACGGTGAAAAATCCAAAGTTGTACTGCTCACATCAATTGAAGGAGAAACGCGTTTTGACAAGTATGATCCTCTAGGAATCATCCCAAGTGAAAATACGCTAGACTGGAACGAACCAGACGTAAGCGTAAAGATTGACTTGGAATTAGAACAAATAGAATAAGTTTATTCTTTTGATTTCTTTGCAGGTTTAGATTCTGAAGTTTTCTTTTCTTCTTTCTTCTCTTTTGGTTTTTCTTCAGCCTTTTTCTCTTCAGGCTTCTTTTCTTCCTTCTTTGGTTTGCTCTCTACTTTCTTTTCTTCGGCTTTTGGTTTTTCCTCAACTTTTTTCTCTTCTTTCTTTTCTTTTGGTTTTTCCTCGACTAGTTTTTCTTCCTTTTTCTCTTTTGGTTTCTCTTCGGTTGTCTTTTTCTCCTCGGTTTTCTTTTCTTCTTTCTTTGATTTTTCTTCTCCGATCTTCTTTTCTTCTTGATATTTTGAAACTATAATGTTACCGTCGTCATCTTTGGATAGTTTTACTCTAATCTTTCTTGGCGGATGTCGGATTCCGCGTTCCCAGACCAAGTGGCTTATCTCTTCTTCAATCTTGACATTCTCTGATTTCATGTGCTTTGAAGCAAATGATCGTATCATGTTTATTGCACGCTTTGCTCTTTGGTTGTTTGGCGAGAGCAATACCTTTCCCAAATTAATTGTGTATATCCTCTCTAGTGTTTCTTCTGACAACTAACCAACCCTCACGTCTGTTCTGCGCCAAGCTCTCCTCTTTGGATTCGTTCTCACTCGACGTTTTGTCTTTACGATTATCCAAGCAGGAACAGCCGAATTCTGCTTTATCTTGCCCATCAGCCTAATCTTTCTTGGAGTTGACTTGCGTGCAGCCATGAAAATTTGAGAACCTTGACCTCTTTTTAAATGAATCTCAAATTAGTTCACAATAAACGATTAGATGACATCATTAGGTAAATCTGATGCAATATTCTTGCAGAGGCTCCCCAGATCAAATGATCCTGGAATTTGAAAGTGTACATCTCTTGAATGGAATGATGTTCTGGATCTCTGTCATCTTCTAGTGTTCTTAGAAGCGGAATTAGGGGAATCTCCAAGATGGACTCTATCTCAGAATTTGGAGTTATTTTGGGAATTTTTTCCTGGATAGTGATAAACGGAGAGATGGTAAAGCCAGAGTTCAGAGTTGTAACGGGTTTGAGCTGCCCAATCACCTGTTTCCTAGGTATCTCGGCCCCTATCTCTTCTTTGGTCTCCCTTAGCGCAGTAGATAACAGGTCCGGGTCGTCGTCTTGATGCCTGCCTCCAGGAAACGAAATCTCACCCGCATGATGATCCATCGTTTTTGGCCGTTCAGTCATTATAACAGATGGTTTTGGACCATAAATTACTACAAGTACTGCAGCAAGTTTGGTCTTCGGGTTCTTTGGCATCGAGGTATCAATTAAGCTTGCCAGTACACTTTGTAACTTTTCAAGTTCCAACATATGTCATACTCTAGATTTGTTATTTTTTGTTGTGGTCAAAGTGCAAAATATTCCGCTTCGGGGTGATGGACCACTATGGCTGCAGTGGATTGTTCAGGTATTATCTGTCCTGATTCTGTGAGTGTCATGCCAGATTTCTCAGGCTCTAAGAGTTTCCACACAAGAAAATGCTGTGCCACATCTGGACAACTTGGATATCCCCAGCTGTATCTGAGCCCTCGCTTTTGCCC
>JAGWGO010000132.1 GCA_028867395.1 Nitrososphaerota archaeon
GAGGCGTAGCCGATGCGTCGATTCACATACCAAGCGGCTCGCTGGTTTCACTCCATTTCATTAACGAGGATAAGGATAATAAATCACCGATGGACCTAAACATCGATGAGTTTAAGGTACATACCAACAATCTGGGTTATTTCCAAGCGCAAACAATAAACTTCGTGGCAGACAAGACGGGAACTTTTTCATACTATTCAAACCTGCATCCGGAAATGAAAGGAACCATAACGGTTGACCCGTAATGATATCTAAAATGTTTCAAAAACATTCAATGTATGAAACGGAGTTCAATGGACTTGATGGACGATAAGGAAAAACAATTTTCACGAATCGACGTACTTGGCTTACTTGATAATTTTATAGAGCGAATATTTGAAATTAGAAGAATACTTCTTAGTGTGTCGGTTTCTGCTTTGATCCTTGCACCGCTTGCAACAGGACTCTCAATCTTTCTCTTGACTCATCCTAAATTCTACAGTGTCCTTCAGAGCGAGCATGAATTTGGAACAATCTTGGGAGTCCTTTTGGGAGTGATAATATCAATCTCTGTTGTATGGATAGCAACAGGAGTAAAACAATACATCACACTAAAATCATGGGATCAAAAATACAAAGAATACCTTAAACAAAAAGACGAGATTGACAAGAAGATAGCATCAAAATTCGGCTTGGAAGAAGACTAGCTCTTATCTTCGCTTTCTTGAGAAGATGGCCTTTTGCGTGGAAATACATTTTCATATGGCTCTAAAATGGTTCTGCAAAACTCAAGTCCCTTCTGTGTAGGCTTGTACATGGTTATCATTCTCTTTCCTAAAGGTACTTCAGAACTTGCTATCAAGCCGTTTGATTCAAGATCATCAAGTATAGGTTTGTGTTTCTTGAGATTCAAACCGCAAAAGCTTATCAAAGATGTCTGGTTAAGCTCGCCGTACTGAACAAGCATCAGTATTATGTCTTTTACAATGTATATTCTATCGCGATATGAACCTGAACCTGACATTTGTCGTCTCACCTTGTTTGCTAAATATAATCTCTGGTTGATCTCACGGCATGTAATGTTTGTTTAATATCCTCTTGCAAAAACGGCTTCTGTTTTACTTGGCGAACCACAGACTATGCAAGGCGCGTTTGAAACCTTTACATCAAATGGTATGACTCTAATGTCTGCACCAGTGTCTTCTTTGATGGTTTCTTCGCATTTTTGATCACCGCACCAAGGTGAGTAGACAAACATCCCTTTTTCTATCTCTTTTTTGAACTGATCGAGATTTACTATATTTTTTGTTCGTTCACTTAGTATCTTCTTTGCTTTCTCATATAGGTCGGCTTGAATCTCATCTAGGGCTTTAACTATGCCATCCTCTATTTGGTCAAAGGAACGATCAGACTTTTTGAGGCTATCGCGGCGCACCAAGACTACCTTGCTTTTTGCTAGATCTTTTGGACCAATCTCTACTCTAAGAGGAACGCCCTTCATCTCCCAGTCGTTAAACTTGTAGCCTGGTGTGAATTCATTCCTTGAATCAACATGAACCCTCAAATTTCTTTGGGAAAGACTTGAACCAATCTCGTTTGCCTTTTTTAGAACAGCGTCCTTATCGGAATCAGACGAATAGATGGGAACTATGACTGCCTGAATAGGCGCAACACGTGGTGGCAAGACAAGACCCTTGTCATCACCGTGTACCATTATTAGAGCACCTATGAGGCGCCAAGAAACTCCCCACGAAGTTTGCCAAGCAAATGTCTCGACATTCTGCTTGTCAAGAAACTTTACATCAAATGGCTTTGAGAAGTTCTGACCAAGAAAGTGAGATGTTCCCATCTGTAATGCCTTGCCGTCAGGCATGATTGATTCCATGGTAGTAGTGTATACTGCTCCAACAAACTTTTCTTTCTCACTTTTTTTGCCCACTATGACAGGTATGGCAAGCTCCTCTTCTACCGTTTTTCTATAGATATCAAGGATTGTCATTACCTCTTCTTCTGCCTCTTCCTTTGTGGTGTGCACTGTGTGGCCTTCCTGCCAGAGAAACTCTGATGTCCTAAGAAATGGTTTTGTGGATTTTATCTCTGCTCGCAGGGCTGTATTCCAAAAGTTGATCTTAAGAGGCAGGTCTCTCCAACTCTTTATCCATTTTGAGTACATCGAGTATGCCAGGGTCTCAGAAGTGGGTCTCAGCGCCAATCTATCGCCAATCTCGGTATCTCCTGAATGTGTAACCCAAAAGACTTCGGGTGTAAAGCCTGCAAAGTGAGTTGTTTCCTTGCTTAGCAACGACTCTGGTATGAGTACAGGAAGAAAACCATTCTCATGGCCCGTGGCCTTGAGTTTTTGATCAATCGATGACTTGAGAAACTCCCAGATGGAATACCCATATGGTCTCAATACTATCAAGCCCTTGACTGGGGCATAGTCTGTAAGCTGTGCCTTTATTACTACTTGGGTATACCACTCGCTAAAATCTTCACTCTTTTTGACAGTAATTCCAATCTCTTTGCTCAATTTACATCATTTTAGAGTCTGCCCTAATGAGCCTTTATGTTTTTTTACAACGGGTCGCCCTTACAAAGAACTTTTCCAGTTATTCTACTCTGAAAGTTAGAGCAGACAAAACACTGGATAAAAGGAACTTCCTTTTTCAAAACAGGACAGTCGACAGCTTCTTCTTTCATCTTTTTCAACATCTTTGGACTGACTCCCTTTAACTTCAACTTGCCCTTGTCATCCATCATTCCGGATGCCTTTAGTTCCTCCTTTGTCTGGTCCGATAATCTGTTGGAAGTCATGGCGGCTTTGATTACAACCTCGTATTTATGCGGAAGCTCGCTCATGCTCTACATGTTGGACATCTTGAATATATTACTAGTGGTAAAAGATTATCCGATCGCTTAAGATTAATATAATCTGCATCATTCCACAAAACAGAAACTGATGTTAGCAATTTTTGATGTGGAAGGTGTGTTGCTTGACGCTGAGTTCCTTCCGATACTTGCAGAAAAAATCAATAAACAAGATGAGATATGGGAAATTACAAGAAAGGGAATAGAGGGCACTATAAAATGGGAAGAAGGATTACGAAAGAGAATTGAACTTTTACGCGGAATCGACCATGAAACATGCAAGGACGTAGCTGACTCGCTAAAGGTAATGACTGGCGCAAGAGAGGCCTGTTATGCTCTCAAGGCAGCTGGATGGAAAATAATGGCAGTCTCTGGCGGATTTACAATAATGACTGATAGACTGAAAAAGGAACTGGGACTTGACTATGTGTTTTCAAACGAGTTGATATTCAAAAACGGAAAGCTTGACGGCGTAATAATAAATGTTGACTCTGACAAGTCTAAATCTGCAATAATTAAGATAAAAGAATGGAAGGAAAAGAAGGAAGATATCGTAGTTGTTGTTGACGGTGCAAATGATGTAAAACTATTTGATATATGCGGTCTTGGCGTCGCGTTCAGAGCTCAAGACATTGTAAAGGACTTGGCTACAGTAACATTGGAAGAAAAGGATCTCTCAAAACTGATTGATATGATCAACAGACATTACGGGTTGAAGATACAACCACCCACTGTAGCCTAAACAGAATATGATTTTAACTAGTCAAATGATACGTTACTAGATGACCCTAGAAGTCACTCCTGTGCCAATTCAGCAAGAGATCAAACAAGGAGACAATTTAGTAGATGCCATTCTTGAATCAAAACCACAACCATCCATACAAGATGGAGATGTATTTGTTTTCACCCAGAAGATAATCTCAAAACAAGAAGGGCGAGTAGTCAATCTCTCCGAGGTACTGCCTTCTCTTCTTGCGATAGGTGTAGCAAGTGAGTATGGGAAAGATCCTAGAGTAATACAACTGATTCTTGATCAATCAAAACGAATTGTTCGTATGCGAAATGGGATAATAATATCTGAGACAAATCACGGCTTTGTCTGTGCAAATGCTGGGGTGGATGAAAGTAATGTTAAAGACGGATATGCTGCGATATTGCCAAGTGACCCAGACGAATCTGCCGAGCGTCTTCGTAGACAAATTAAAGAAAAGACTAGGAAAAATGTCGCAGTAATAATATCAGATACGTTTGGGCGTCCGTTTAGGCAGGGACAAACTAACGTTGCCATAGGGGTTGCGGGAATATCATCAATTTTGGATTATGCTGGAACTCAAGACAACTTTGGAAGAACACTTCGTGTCACAGCAATAGCTATTGCAGATGAATTGTGCTCTGCGACGGAACTTGTCATGGGAAAATCACTACACATTCCTGTGTCCATAGTGCGAAACTATAGTTTTGATGATGTGAAAGGTACAATAAGTCACATGCTCAGATCAAGATCTGATGATCTGTTTAGATAGTACAAAAACTGAAAACAAGGATTATATTCATAGATTGGAGCAAGCGATAAACATTGGATAACCTAAGGGCAGAACTGCACTGCCACAATGTGTATTCAAATTTTCATTTAGGTTTGAATGAGACACCATATGACTGTGGTGTAACAATACAAGAACAATTAGAACAGGCATACAAGACAGGACTGGATGCGTTCTTTATAACAAACCATAACACGCTTGACGGATACACTCACCTGTTGCGTTACAAAGAAGATCATGAAAAGTTCAAAAACATTCAAGTATATCCTGGAGAAGAAATTACAACAGATCAGGGAAT
>JAGWGO010000133.1 GCA_028867395.1 Nitrososphaerota archaeon
TATCCTAGGTTTGAGCAGCGCTGGAGGTAGTAGAGTTTACAACGTATTTGAAAATTTCAACTGAGTAATCTCCTTCAAAAATATTGGTTTCATGCCCGTTTACAGTATTTGCAACTCGGAAATATTTTTCATATGACCCATCTGAGGTTACGTTAGCTTGTGCAAAGTAAACTGGCTTGTCATTTTTGTAAATTTCAATTTCAACAGGATATCCAGGGGCTGCATTTTGTACTGTTCCCCATACACAACCGAATGGTAATGTTGGATTTTGTGGAATGTGCATAGCGATTACAGATTTTTGCATTATGACATCACTTTCAGGTACTAGATTTGTAGGTACTATTGCGTATGAGGCTGGGAATGCAAAACTTGGAAACAAGAGTACTGCCATTGCCATCATTGATAATACGATATATTTCACAGTCCATAATTTTACATCGTTAAATATTAAGTTGACGTATGATTCTCATCAGATCTTGATAATAGAAAAAGAGCTAAATGATGGTTGTAAATGTGATTGTCATTATGGAGGAGCCATTAGTTGTCCTTCATGTAAAGAAAATCATGGAAAACACTGCTGCCCACATTGCAAGTAGAGATTATTTCTTCTTAGCACTTTCTTTTGCTGCAAGAGCTTTGAGATTTGCCAATTCTGCTCGCAGTTTCTCTATCTCAACAAGTGTCTGAAGGCTTGTTATCTCGGCCTTGAGATTTTCAATCTCAGTATTCTTGTTTTTCAGCGAACTCTGTAATTCTTCCAAGTCTGCGCTGAGCTCTGCCTTGGCATGACTAATCTCGCTAGAACTTAGCTGTACTGTATGTTGTCTCTGACCATAGTTAGTTGCTAGCTTTTTTTTTTCATCATGTGATGCGTGGTCATGACTCTCAAGTCTGTGCATATAGTCCGCGCTCTTTTGAGCCAACCAGCATATTATTACCAGAAACCATGCTGCTGCAGATAGAATCAAGAAAGTAAATTTGCCTGCGTCTGGAACTATGAAATACACGATAGTCAAAGCCACTGCCAAGCAAGAAGTTACAATCGTAGGAATATGGCCCATGAATTTATGCTTAAAATAGTTGAATATAACAGTAATGGAAATTTCCAAAATAGAAAACGTGTTTATAAAAATAGAGGAATTTTGCTAGTCGCTGCTTCCTACAGTCGCTTTCGAATTACCCTCTAATTCTGGAATCTCAGACTGCAAAATCTTAATCTTCTGTAAAAGTTCGTTTCTAAGATCTCTTGCAACCCGCCTTACTGTTGGCCTTGGAACTCCAAGCTCTTCTACGACTTTTGTGTAGATATCTTGCTTATCGGTTAAACCTTTGTCAAGCAGATTGTTGATTGCTTGTTTGATATTTGTGCTTTGGGTAGTACGATTCACGTTTTTTCTTTTTCAGATCTTCTATATAAGACTGTTACTATATTTTTGGTAGCAGTATTTTCAATTTTAAATTTGGATTTATGTTTTGACAAAGCATTAGAATCGCATGTTTGTATCATAATTTTCAAAACTTTCTAGAGTTTTTTCTAATTGATTTTATTCAGACTAGAATGTTTTTATCTTAGTTGAGTGGTTACAATAGAATAATCAAAGGACAGCCTTACTGAAAAAGTAAAATTTGTAGAAAGGTTCTTATGATAAAATGGTGGCTTTTCAAAGGTGGCTCAGGCAACGGTAGAGACCAGTTTTGGAAACATTGTCTTTGAATTATTGCCAAATTATGCTCCAGAGACAGTCCGAAATTTCGTTAAACTTGCAAAAAGCAATTTTTATGATGGAACTCTCTTTCACAGAGTCATACCAGGGTTTATGATCCAAGGAGGAGACCCCAATACCAAGAAACCAGATAAAAGTAAATGGGGTATGGGTGGTCCAGGCTATACCATAAAGGCCGAATTTAATTCCAAGTCGCATCTGAGAGGAATTGTCTCCATGGCAAGGGCAACAGACCCGGATAGCGCAGGTTCACAATTTTTCATAGTAACTACCGACAGCACATTTCTTGATAAACAGTATACAGTGTTTGGCGAAGTAAAAAATGGACTGGATGTAGCAGACAAGATAGTAAATCTTCCAAGAGACAGGAACGATTGTCCTAATCAAGAAGCCAAGATTCTACGTGTTACTATCTTGGAGTAGATAAAATGCTAAAACTTCTCCTAATTTTTGCCATAGCCGCGACCGTAGTCTCAACCACATCAGCGTTTGGGCAGATATCAATGGGCGCATCTCCGGTAGAAGACATCAAGGTCTCGATAGATGAGAATGGAACGGCTCATGTTGTCCATGAGGTAACGGGGAATGCCACTGGGGCTGTTCATGTCGAGATGATTGTTGGGAATCTTACAGATTTTTCAGTGACTGATCAGGCAGGCAATTCGGTACAATATTCTACAATCGAACAAAGCCCCATGTCAATTCTATTGTTACCCACTCAGAAAAATGTAACACTAGTCAAGTACAATCTGCCAAATATAGTATCTAATGATAATGGAGTATGGAAATGGGATTACTATGCACCAACTGATGCACAATTTACCGACTTTCATTTTCCCAAAGGTGTAGAGATGGTTTGGGTGTTATCCGATGATAAAACCACTGGAAGACCAGTTTATCTTGCAGGAAAAGGTCTTAGACAAATCGGAAATGGAATGCACCTAGCCTACGTCATCAACGAACCTGAGACCATTCAAACTGTACAGTGGCAGAATCAAACCTTCAACGTTGGAATAAAGACTCTAGCAGACATCGGGCCTCCTGCTTTTGACCAATCTGCAAAGGGATATGCATTTAACATTGACAAACCGAAATCATTTGTTACCGTCATAATGCCCAAGGCTCTACTATGGGGTCCATATCAAGCAACTATAAACACGAATAAAACACTCACAAATGAATATTATGATAATGGTACATATACTTGGATAGGATTGATGCCTGCCAAAAATGGAACACTGCAAATCACAGGAACAACAGCAATCCCAGAGTTTCCAATGTTTGTCCCATTGGCAATTGCGATCTCTGCAGTTGTGGCTTTACGATTTACAAATCGTTTAAGTTTCAAGTAGATTATTAATAGTGAAACTTCATGGGAGCTCCATGAACTGTGGTTGCCATTGTATAAAATGTGGAAGTATGCAATTGGAATCTAATCGCGTTGGAGAGGTTGAAAGTGATGGATATTTTGACATGCACCATACCTGCCTAAAGTGCAATACTCACTTCGACCATCTGGAAGGAGATGTCTTTGATTCTTGCCTCAAGTGTGGCTATAAGACTAGTTGAGCTCTATCATCTTTGCAATGGAATAGTAACTACGCTTCTCTCGTAGATCCTTTTGAAGTTCATTGCTAAAGGCCATGTCTGTTAAGACTTTGGATACATCTAATGGGACTGCTGCCCAGCCGTACTCGTGTAGTTGAGCAACTACCTCAGATACTGTTCGTGACTGGTCAAAAAATCCATCTTCAGCCAAAGTCCTAATCTTGGCCTTTATTTGCCTCTTATCAAGAAAGGCCGGTTTGACAAATTCTGGCTCGTGCACTTCAGCGTCAGTGAGCATATTTAATACATCATTGCCTGGAGTGGGTTGACTGTGGGAATAGTCATATTGTATTGTATTTACGCTCTGGTCTTTAACATAGACTGAAAGGTTGTTTATTATCTCGTCTGCGCTCTGATTATCTATATAGAAGTCCTTTGACTCTATCTCAATCTCGTTTTGCCCATATCTGATTCTAATTTTGGCCATTAGTAAGATTCAATCTTTCCATTTTGATTTATTCTGTTAGCTCTAAGTAGCTTCAAAAACAGATCAAAAAGTTTACACAAGTTATTTGGATTTTTTTTTCTTCTTGTGCTAAAAGGGAATTTTATTATCTCAGTCATGGAAAAAAGGACGAAAATTGTAGTCATAAGCATCATAGTTGCCGCCGTGGGCATATTCGGTTATGTTCAATATCTCTCAGTATCTCATCTTCATGTTTCTATTATTCAGAGCAAGGTATTACAGAAAACCGATCAGGGAACACTATATAATTTACAACTCCAGTTCAATAATCCTTCATTACTGATTCTGAATGTTGGAAAAACTGACTTTGTGGTTTCAGCAAATGGTGAGAATCTGGGTACTGGAGTACTGCCCCCATCAGTAATTCCAGCCATGGGAAAGACGGTCTCTCAAACACCGTTCCTTGCCGACAATTCTGTATTGAACAAGTACAACAAAAATAACAACGTACCAAGTCTAAAGTTGACAGGAACAAGCCAGTACAACATTCTCTTTACAACTGTAAGTGTTCCATTTACGTACTATCCTACCCCAGACGAAGCTAGAGCATTTATAGACGGTGCCTAGAAACAGCCAAGTATGCTGACTGTTTTTGGATCTGTTGCTATAGATACCATTAGGACTCCTTCTAGAATCATCAAAAATGCATTAGGGGGAGCTGCAACGTATGCAGCAATTTCATCCAGTTTCTTCCAGAAATCAGGGCTCATTGCAGTTGTTGGTAACGACTTTCCTACAAAATATCAGAACATACTTGACAAATTTCTAGATACTAAAGGAGTGGTGCATGCCAATGGTCCAACTTTTCGATATGATGGAAGCTATGACAAAACATTGAGTTCAAGAACCACCAATAAAACCGAACTAAATGTCTTGAAGAATTTC
>JAGWGO010000134.1 GCA_028867395.1 Nitrososphaerota archaeon
AAAGATATCTTGGCACAAGATGCTGTAATTGAACTATATAACCGAGGAATTGAGGTAAGCAAGATTCAAAAGTGCTTTAGCATAGGGATGTTTGGCCAGAACCGCAAACTTGTTCCGACTAGATGGAGCATCACTGCAACAGATGATATCATATCACAGTCCCTAATCGAAGAGATATCGCTTTTTAGTGAGATTGATAGCTGTCGTCTCTTTACTTTTGAGCACTTGGGAAATCTATATGCAGTTATGCTATTTCCTAGCAGATGGATGTTTGAGATGCAGGAAGCATGGTATGATCAAAATGGAAACATTGGATTTGGCTCTGACTTTGAGGATCTAAATGGGCTCTCTCATTATCCAGAGACAGTGGGGGCGCATTTTGCATCTCGTCTTGCAGTTGCTGAATATCTACTACAAAACAAGGTTCAAGCAGGAGCGATGGTTCTCCGTGAGATACGTCCAGAATACGCGGTCCCGGTTGGGGTGTGGCAAGTACGTGAAGGAGTTAGAATGGCATTAAAGCAAAAACCTGTAATAGTACCAAGTTTTGAGCAGGGACTGGACCTTGCATGCAAAGGCCTCAGCGTAGACAAGAAAGAGTGGCTTGCAAGAAGCAAGTTGCAAAAAGCAAGAAAACAAAAATCAATAAAAGATTATTTCTGACTGCTAGAGTTTTTATTGAACGCGTTTTGCACTAGATCGTTGCAAAATAGAAGTATGCTTATTGCTATTGCGATCATTGCATCCCCAATTATGTTTGCGCTTGCAGTCTTTCCAGATTCGTTTAGCCTAGGATGGAATCAAGGCAGAGGGGGATTCCTTTTCGCTATGGCCTTTATCGCAGCTGAACTAATTGGCCTCAAAATCGATATTCCAAAGAAAAGACTATTTGCTGCAATTCCCGTGGCAGGCGCAGCTATTGCCTATTTGGTAGGGGTAGAGTTTGGGCTGAAAAAATACCTTATCTCAATTGCGCCACAATATCATGTTCTTTTGGTTGATTCGTGGACATGGATGTGGGACTTTATAGTTATTGCTGCATTTTTCATGATAACGTTGACTGTGCTTTTCGGCAAAAGGTGGATACGAATTTCACCAGCAGGACCAATCTATGCTGCTGGCACTGCGATAATTCTTTCACTTGACGCATTCTTCCCATATGATTCTCTAGGACCTCTCCAGTACGTCGTGCCTTATCTTGTAAAACTTGATGTATTTTTGATAACATCGTTCCATCTGGGCATAGCCAGTGCGCATGGAAACATTATGTTTCTAAGTGGCGACCATGGCCCATTTGCACTCCAAGTGTTTTGGCCATCTGCAGGCGTGCACAGCATAATTATCTACTCTCTCGTCATGATGGCCTTTTTGTTTAAGATGAATATACAGCGAAACAGAAAGGCGGCCTATTTTGCACTTGGAGTAATTGGAACTATAGGGGTGAATGTAATTAGAATTCTTTCTCTTTCGCTATTTGTACTAAAGGTATCTACCAATGTAAACGAATTCCAGTCATTTCATGGCATTGCAGGAGAGATAATGTTTCTGCCATGGCTCTTTGTGTTTCTACTTATTGTAACGTATGTAGAGACAAAAAGATTAAAAAAAAATGAAATAGAAATTGCAAAACATGAAAACGATAAAAATCAATAGAGACGTAACTCCGGGTACATATGCCATAGGGGACATATTTGTAGGTCTAAAAGACGCTGAGATCCTACAAAAGATCTTTGGTACCGAAAAAGAACTTGATGACGTATTTTTGAATACAAAACTAGTTGTGGATACAAACAACCACTATATGCACGTGAAAAACGAAGACGCTACAATTGTAGTGGCACAAAATCATCTAAAGAACTCTGATGAGATTACTCTCTATCTTGATATTGTGCATGAACTTGTGCATGTAAAGCAACAGCGCCAAGGATTGGATCTTTACGATAAATCATATTCTTATGTTGATAGACCAACTGAGATTGAGGCATACGTTGTTGCAGTAGAGGAAGCAAAAAGGTTGGGAATGAAATACGACAAGATCCTTGATTACTTGCAGGTAGAGTGGGTTACACCTGATGAACACAGGAGACTTGTAACCCATGTGGGACTGCAACACTAAAAGTAACTCGTAATATCTATCTGTCCTGCTACTTCTGTAAAGTCAGACACTTTGACCCCCAACCTTCTGACTAGCAGTCTTTGGTCTTCGAGTAACTCCTTGAGCAGTTGCAATGCTGTCTTTTTCAATTCATCAAGGCTTGATGTCGGATTCTTTAATGTCCTAGACTTTGTTCTGTTTGAAAGATCTTCTTGCACAAACTGAATTCCTATTGATTTGAAGACGAGATTGTCTTTTAGAATGGCACCGTGTATTTCTATACAAAGATGTTCCAGGTCCTTTGCTAGAAATTCAAAATCCTTTGTATCTTGTTTTAATGTAATTATTCTGCTATACTGTATTGGGTCTCCTCTTGGCGATACTGGATAATCATCGATTCCTCTTGCAGCGTTGAAAATGTAGGTGCCAGTCTTTCTGCCAAACAAGCTATTGAGCTTAAACACATCAAGTTTCTTCAGATCTGATATTGTCTGAAGGCCCATCTCGTGAAACTTTTCTTCTGTTTTTTTTCCTATACCTGGTATGTCCTTGATTGGGAGAGGGTCAAGAAACGATTCTGTCTTGTCTGGTTGTACCACTGTTAGACCATCTGGTTTCTTAAAACCAGAAGCTATCTTTGAGACAAGCTTGTTTACAGAGACTCCTATGGTTGACGAGAGCCCGATGTTGCTTCGTAGAGCATTCTTTAGTTGTTGAGCAAGGTGAGCAGCACTTGCAAAATTTCCACCGGTTTTTTTCGTGACGTCAAGATATGCCTCATCTCTCCCTACATACTCAAAAATATCTGCATGCTCTCTGATTATCTTCATCGCCGCTTCTGATATTTCTGAATAATATTCAAAATCTGTGGGCAAAAATACTGCCTCTGGAACTTCCTCTAGTTTTCGTTTTGCAAATTTTATTGGCATTCCAGACTTGACTCCATACTTTCTTGCTTGATAGTTTGCAGTCGCAACAGCGCCACTGTCACCACCTCTATCAGAAAAGACACATACTACAACTGGTCTTGTCCTCAGTTCAGGTTTTCTGAGTTCCTCGCATTGAGCATAAAAGTAATCAAAATCGATATGGAATACAACTCTCTCGTGCACAACTCTCTTGTTGGACCATTTTACTTATTATATTATTGGTAAATCAAGATTTTTCTCAAACTTTGCAAATTACATCTAAATACTGTCTTTATCATAAAATATTGTGGATTATCCTGTCTCAATAGAAAAAGAAGGAATCAAACTACAGACAGAAAAAATGGAGGTTGACAAGCTGTATTATTGCATATATCAAGACAAGGTCATGCTTTTCTTCAAGGATAAAAATGAGCTACTAAATTGTTATGAAATAGATGAAAAGGAAATTGTTGACGAAGTCAAGCAATTACAATCTAGTGATATTGAAAAGACTCTAGAAAAATATATAGAAAAAAAGAATCTCAACCATTAAATAAAACACTAAAAAAGCTTTGATGTGACAAGACCGCCAAACATTGTCTTTATTGGCAAAAAACCAATTCTTACATATGTAAACGCTACACTGACGTTACTTGCAAATGAACCAACCGTGACAATAAAAGCAAGAGGCAAGAGCATAACAGCGGCAGTAGATGTATCGCAGATGATAGTCAAAAGGATGAATGCTGTGGGGTACAAGGTTAGTGGGGTGAGGATCTTTTCTGAAAGGATGGAATCAAAGGACGGAAAAGAGAGAAACGTATCAACTATCGAAGTTGATGTTTCTAAACCAGAAGATGTCTAACAAGTTCTTAAAATACAGCCTTGTTATCGTGGCATCTGGCGCAATTGCAATAGTTGCTCTCTATGGCGTGGGGCTTGGTAATGCCTGTTCTATAAAACAGATTGACATTACAGGGGATCTAAAAAGATATGATCAAACTAAAGACCCGGAACTCTGCTCTCAAATAAACGACAAGATATCTCAATTTGATAATGACTGCAAAGGGAATATTGAGACACTTGACTGCGGTTAATGGATAGATTCCATTAAGAAATTTATTCCAAAATAAACTAAAACGCCACTCAGTATAATCGTGAAAATTTTATAATTTTTCGTAGACAAGATGGTTTTGCCTCGATTGGACAGAAAGCCAACTGTGCCAAGCCATGCATAGTCCATCCATATGTGAAATCCAAAAACCATGCCAATTCCGATTAGCGAATATAGCGCAAGCGCATCTGAAATCAACTTGAAACCTATGGTAAACCACCAAATTAGGAAAAATGGGTTAAGAGCGCTTAGTAAGACTCCAATAAAAAACGGTCCATGTTTTGGTTGTTGCTCTATTGCGCTTGCCTTGAACACGCCTCTTATCTGGAGTCCAGCAAATGTAAAGAGGCTAATCGCACCAAGTACTGAAATGTATTCTCTGAACTGTGGAAACGCACCAAGTGATATTGCACCAATTCCTATAAGTATTACAAGCGGCAGTTCTACTACCGTATGTCCGTATGCAATCTTGATTCCGGACTTCCAACCCCCTCTTACGCCGTATGCCACATTTGAAGCAAATAGAGGACCTGGAGACATTACTCCAGAGATTGAGATTATGATT
>JAGWGO010000135.1 GCA_028867395.1 Nitrososphaerota archaeon
TGACCTGCTACAATTCCCCAGCCACTATTAAAGTTTGGAGTTACCATGTTAACCTCATCGCCATAATCTGGGCCATTCTCAGTATCCCAAAGATTACCCGCAATGGGGTCCACAGTGAGCCCAAAACTATTTCGTACACCAATTGCATAGTATGAACCAGAAGGGACTAGGCGCATTATAACACCCGTATCATCTGGTGCGCCCGTAGCATTATTCGCAAGAACACCGCCCTTGTTATCCTCAAATCTTCCGTTATCCCCTACTATCAAGTAAGTTGAGCCATTGAGGTCTGTGACCATTATACCTCCTATATGAAAATTCTCAAAGTGAGGCATTGTCTTAACAAGAGTCTTGTTGACAAGGTTTTGGCCATTCCAATCATAACTATAAACACAATTACAAAGCACCGGACCACCAGGATAAGACGATTCTGTAAAGTATAGGTAAACCTTCTTTCCCACTACGTCTATTCCGAGCATTCCTTGGTCATCATCGCTTGTGACATTCTCCTTTAGTACTGGCGCACCTTGAAAAACGCCATTTCTTATTATGTGCACCTCTCCAGATGATTTTTCAAGAACTAGGATATCATTTCCTATAAATGCCATAGTTGTGGGACTGCAGCATATATCGTGAACATATCGTTGAACAACCAGATTATTGTCTTTAACATAAGGAACTGCATAGGCAGAGGAAAACAGTAGTAACGGAATTAACAAAAGCATCAGATAGAATTTCAATTATACCCCGTAACTGTTACTTGTATATATTTATCAAAGTTTAGCCTGTAAATGGAAACTTTTCTGGTCCAACTGAGATCAAAAATTGCGATCATTGAGAAGAATCTATCTTCTTAAAATTCGCCAACAAGTCTTCATTGTATAAGAGTATTTGTAATTCCATATACGACACGCTTAAATCGATTAAGTACGGTACATGTTTATGAAGTTGATATCATCTAAGCATCTTTTACATTTTACAATTACCAAAAAACACATGAAAATAAAGTACCCTCCCTAAGACCATGATAAAACGAAGATTTCATCTTCCAAGACCTACAGGAAAGATCCCTACAATCAAGCAAGAGCCGCACGGGAATCAACAGTTTCAGCCGCTTCCACTACCGACTGGGTCAAAGCCATATCATCTTTCACTTGCAGATGTGTTGCCCGCAGACCAGATATCGCAAATCAATAACTCTGGGTCCATCTCGTTTCATACCATTGGAGACACTGGAGGAATTGTTGATGGTACGCCACAGCAAAACGTTGCAGATGCGATGGAGCTGGACTATGGATCATCCAAGCCTGCATTTTTTTATCATCTTGGAGATGTGGTGTACTTTTATGGTGAAGTAAGCAACTACTATGCCCAGCTCTATGAGCCGTATCTACATTATCCAAGACCAATACTTGCCATACCGGGAAATCATGATGGCGATGTAACGGTAGGCAGTGCACCATCGCTTGCCGCATTTGTGGAAAACTTTTGTGCAAAAGAGCCACACCGTACACCGGAGGCTGGTGAAGCTCCTCGTGATGCAATGACGCAACCAAATGTCTACTGGACCCTAGAAGCACCGTTTGTAACAATCATAGGGCTCTATTCCAATGTCCCAGAGGGAGGACAGTTTGAATCGAGTCAACTAGATTGGTTTGCAAATGAGATGAGCTCCGCTCCAAAAGACAAGGCACTTGTCATATCAGTTCATCATCCTGCATACTCTGCAGACAACGAACATGGATGGAGTGCCGTGATAGAAAAGACATTTGATGACGCATTCAAAAAATCTGGCCGGATAGCAGACCTTGTACTGACAGGTCATGTCCACAATTATCAGAGATTCACCCGTGAGCTTAACGGATTGGAAATTCCGTATATCGTAGCAGGCTCCGGCGGATATCACAACCTGCACAAGCTAAATCCATACTATGGAAAGAATGTAACAGTGCCATACAAGATGCCAAATGTAAACAACCTCACACTTGAGAACTATTGCGTTGACCATTACGGATTCATGAGAATTGAAGTAAGCAAAGGCTCGATCGTAGGGCAATATTTTGTGGTACCAAATTCAAAAGACGCTTGGAATGATCCTTACAAGCTTGTAGACAAGTTTCAGATAGACACTACAAACCACAATATCTCACAACTTTAACAACCATCTCAAGATCGCATTTATTTCCCTAAACTGGAGAATTTTTCCCAGATTTGACAAAAATAGTCTACCAATGATTTATCAACGTACCGTACAAGTAGATGTATGCCGAGAAAAGAGTACAAAACCATCACGGTGAAAAATGAGTGCTACGAGTACTTCAAAAAGGCGGTAAGAGACGCAAAGAAAAAGGACAAGTCACTTGACAACAGCTCATTTTTGAATTTACTTGTAAGTCATCATCACAGGTCGAGAAAGTAATGACGCAATTCGGGCAAAAGCCACCACTTGACGAAATGCGTCGATTCATCGAAGAGAGGTTAGAGCCGATAGGGAAGATGCCAGACAAATCAAGATTGAACTACAATCAAGTACTTGAGATGTACTCCGGTCTTCTAGCAGAAGAGATGATGTTTCGAGAGTTTGTCCAGATTGCAATTCTCAAGAACCAAACAAACGCGATGAAAAATTTGTACAACTAGAAATTAACAATGATATAATACCCACCAAACAATATCAAACAATGATCTCAGCTCAGATCATGTCAATGATATCTTTTTATTTTGAACAATAACAAGTGAGACTACTTGCCCAGATTTATAGACGGCCACGACATGAAAGACCTTACTCCAGACAAGCTAGAGAAACTTGCAAACTCCCCTCCTGACAAGTTTGGAGTTACGCACATTGAGCTGTTCTATAACAAAGAAGAAGATAGGCTGTATTGCATTCTTGATGCCCCAAACGAAGAGGCAATTTGGAAACACCACGAGTCTGCAGGTTTAAAGTGTGAGTTCATCACTGAAGTTCAACAGATAAAAACTGACAAGATGATCAAGAGCGAAAAGATGATCGTTTTGGGAGAGATGAGCTCTCGTGTAAGCCATGACCTGCGAAATCCCTTGAGTATCATAAAAAATTCTCTAGACCTCATCAATATGAGATACAAGGATGAAATGGATAAAGAAATGACAGATTACGTTAGAAGGATGGACAGGGCAGTCTCATCCATAAATGTCATGATAGGTGACATCGTTAACTTTGCCAAGACCAGACCATTGATGCTAGAAAATAATTCCTTATTGTCAACCATACATCGTGTTTTAGATTCCGTCCATACCCCAGATAACATCAAAATCAAGATTCCACAAAAAGACATTTCGTTTGAATTTGATTTGATAAAACTTGAGATCCTCTTTAGCAATCTGATCACAAACGCCATTCATGCTATAGGTGAAAGAGAGGGAGAAATCTCGATAAAATTCGATGAAATAGACCACTACAACGTTCAGATACAGATAGCAGATTCCGGTCCTGGAGTTCCAGAAGAACTACTTCCCAGAATTTTTGAACCGCTGTTTACAACAAAGCAATATGGAACGGGTCTTGGGTTGCCTAGCTGTAAAAGCATCATAGAACAGCACAATGGAACAATATCGATCTCTAACAACCCAACAACTGTAACGATCTTACTTCCCAAGCATCAAAGTGTGATCTCAGCGATCAAACCTGATGCCAATCAGTAAACCGAACCTGATATTCAGATATAGAACAATCTTACACAGTACTTAATTTATTGAGAGACGATTTGTCGCATGAGACTGTAGGGACAACTAACAGAGTTCTCCTAACCCCATCCGAACTCATCCTACAGTTTCAACCCTTTTTTTGACAATTTAACACGTGCATACACAATATACAAAATGGTTTGATCGCACAGAACAATCTTAGCATCCCTTTATTGTCAACAAAAAACACTACAACACTGGTAGGTTTGTGGGTTTCCTACGAGCGCGCTAGTGTAAGAATTGGGTCATCTGTCACATCCATTCCCCACGTTACACACAAAACCCACGCTTTGTTACAACATCTATGAATTATTTCAAAGTCTTGTTGACAAGTGATTCTATTTGAATTGAGACATCGGTTAATTTGTGTCTGTCAGTATTACTCCATTTGTTTTTCTACAAGAAAATTTTTCATTATCGATACGATGTAAGACGAGGTTCTAATGTTATCATGGTTGTAATTTGCGTGGTTGAACCTTGTAGACTCGTGAAGTGTTAGTGCCTTGTTCCAGATCTGCCTTATGGTAGAGCGGTCAATTGTCCATAATGAATCATCTGTTGCAGTAACAACAATCCTACCACCAGAATACTTTGCAAAAAATGGCTTTGATTGGGTTGAAAACTGCTTCTGCGTTCCAAGCTCGTGTGCTAAAAGATCCCAAAACTCTTCAAACTTCAACGATATAACAATACAAGAACTTTGATTTAACTAGTTTTAATACTGAAAAAAATCACATAAAAAAAATAAAACAGAAGTGGTTATTCCCTTAGGAACAATTTAGTTCTGTAAGTATCTGTTGTATGAGGGTTGAAGATATGCCTGCCTTTGCAAGTGTGCTAGATATCACAGTACATGCGGCTTCTGGAATCTTAATGGGTATTGGAGTTTGGAATACGGCGCTAAAGTGCGGTGATATCACGTTACCATATTGCCAATCACCTTGATTG
>JAGWGO010000136.1 GCA_028867395.1 Nitrososphaerota archaeon
CCATAACCTATTCTACGTCCAAGGAACATTGCTGCGGCCAATCCAGCAAAACCTGATGTAATGTGGATGACTGTACCTCCCGCAAAGTCTTCTGTTCCTATTTTTGCTAACCAACCTACCGAAGTTCCCTGACTTCCAAGTGACCAGTTTGCATGTCCCACAAAGTCATACACAAATGTAGTCCAAAGAACTACATGAATTAGAAATGCACTCATCTTTACCCTATCAGCATAACCTGCAATTGCAAGTGCAGGAGTGATAGCAGCGAACATGAGCTGGAACATCACATAGGCCAAATGTGGAATTGTTGGTGCGTAAACATCAGCCGGTGCATTATGGAAGACGTTGTTGAGTCCAACCCAATCCAAGTTTCCGATGAAACCATATGGATCAGCAGATGGACCAAACATTATTGCATATCCCCAAACTACCCACTGTACACTCACAATAGAGTAGACCATGAAGTTTTGTAGAATTACTGTAAGTGCTTGTTTTCTTCTGGACAAACCACCATACAAGAAACCTACACCACCAGGAGTCATTATCATGACGAAGACTGCTGCTGCGTACATGAAAGTGGTATCTCCCGTATCAATACATGGCGCCTCACTACCACCAAAAGTTCCGTTGCCTGGTGGAGTCATTGGTTGGCCACAGTGAATCTCATTAGTTTTCTGCGGATTTGCAAGATTTCCAATTGGTCCAAATTGTGCCTGCGCGTTTTGTGTAGCAGTGATTCCTGACATTGTAACAACTAGAGCTGCTACGGCAAACACGAGCGGCCATTTGTGCTTAGATATTGTCGTCCCTAATGGCATTCTCGAGATTGTTTCCGACATCTTTTCGTAGAGATGAGTCCCGTCTATAAAAGGTATTTTATCCTAAAAAATTTTTTTTATGATACTATACAGCATTCTGCAAAAAAATTCTTCTGATCTTGATCATGGTATCATAAAATTTCAAAAAATCTTAAAAAAAATTATTATACAAGCTTCCGATTATCCTTTGCATGGCAGAAGCAGATATAACAATATTCATCGCCACTGCAGTATCTCTTGCCATCACGATTGCCATTTACTTTGGCGAAAGGGCATATCGCTACAAGAGAATCAAAGAAGGAAAACATGCCGGAACTTATGGAATGCAATACGAAGGCGAAGATCATCCATAAATCCACGTTATTTTTCATACATCATTTTAACAAAGATTGATTTACTCTACTAACATTAATTTTTTTAAATGAGAGTCAACTTAGACGAGGACGAGCAAATTGTAGCCTCACTTCCAAAGATCTGGGGGATCGCGCTTGGACTGGCAGGTTTTTTCCATAAAAGTAAGGAGGGAGTTTTAGCATTAACAAACAAAAATCTGATCTTTGCCCCACATTATCTGTACATCACACCCAAAGAGAGAGAAAAGTACTTTGGGGATGACAAGGCAAGGGTTCTAAAACTTGCAAATTACTCAGAGGCAGACCTAGATGAGGACATTTCAAAGAATTCCAAGAGTTGGATAATTCCGTTAACTTCCATAGTGAAAGCAGAAAGTGTTACCTCGAGAAAAGTGAACTTTCTCAGGATAACATTCAAGGATGAGAAGAACAAGATAAAGAAGTACGAGTTTGCAATAACAAGGTCTGTAATAAACTACCCACAGAGGCAGCCTCTGATGTATTACAGTTTGGATTGGACCGAGTGGGTGAACCTAGTAAATTCTCACTGCAACATAGTGTGATTCTAGATGCCTTTCGGATTGCGAAGTTTTTGTAATGCTCTAGCCACGATAAAATCTTGCTGTGCTTCGTCTTCTTTAATGAATTTTACATTTGTAAGCCTTTTCTGATATTTGAATATCTCAAGCTCGGTTGAATTGTCCTTTTTTTTGATATACAGTGCTAATTTCAGAACAGCTGCTCCATCATAATCTTCTTTGAACTGCCTATAGTGCTCTGATACATTTAGCGATTTGAAGAATACCCAAGTGCTCTGCAGTATACGCGATTCACAATATAGGACAAACTCATATTTTGAATCCGTTTCTACAAATATTGCTTTGATCTCATCATCAGGAAAATATTTTAAAATTCTATTCCATGTGTTTGCCACTTTTTTCCTCTCATCTATGAGAAGAAGAAGTACAGGCCTTACATCATAAAGGTGATAGCCAAGACCCAAAAAATCATCAAACCAATCAATCTTGCTGTCAGTCATGTAGTGGTTTCAAATCGAATCATATTTAACATTAAACATGTTGCAATTCTCTTGAAATTTGCGTCAAGATCTGTTATATACCAGAATTGAATCGAGAACATGTTGAGCTCAGGTAGAAAAAAAACAGATGAAATCCTTGGAATGTCGCAGAAAGAATTATTGCATTATCTAAGAGAGACAGATAATACTTTGCATCCAAGCGATTTGGTTCAGATACTACCTTTTGAGCATGGCATCAAGGCTCTGTATTATCACAAGGACTCGACAAAACCTTTCAAGACTCGCGTTTTTCTCAAGAACGTAGACAATTCAGAAGAGATCTAGCTTTGCAGAATACATAACTTGTACTTTGTGCATTATATCATGTGGTAGGAAACCAGTATGCGGAAGATAGACTGATTTTCATCGAAAAGATTCAGGCATGGTTCCAGCACAAAAACCAATTCTGGCTCTTGCTTAGCATTCTGTCTTTTTGGGGCAGTCTTTGTTTTACAAATTTTTCTAGCTTTTGCGTCTGGAGTAAATCCATCTGCAAGGCAGCAGTCAGAATTTCTTGTCGTGCCCATTCTTTCGATATTTATCTTGAGCACTTTTTGGCGGAGCATAGTGCATACCTTTCTGTCATTTGCAGGATCTTCAATGGTCTACGGTGGAATGTTCTTGTTTCGTGTAACAAATGTAGCATCACAATTGGCTAGCCCCTATACGGCCAATCGACTAGGATTTGGGATAAAACATATTGCAGTTGCACCACCAAGCATGATAAGCCGATAGGTACTTCATAGTAGGAATGTTTGCGCTGTATTTTGTCTTGCAATTACCATCAAACCAAATTTTTTCAAATCAAAGGACCCTGATGATCTCTCATATCCAGTGTGGAGACACACTAAAAATTATAGGTTGTCCCAAAAATCAAGTCTTGTCAAGTTAATTCCATTGTCTGCACTGTTAACCTATGAAGAACAGCACTTGATTGCCAAGTACAAGTACGTAGTAGTGATTATTTCAGGCACAAAATATCTAGTTACACCCTATGACCGGGTTCCAGATGATTCAGTCGTAATAAGAGATGAAGAATCAAATTCCATTATTGGGATTTTATAAAATAAAATTAGGATAAAAAAATATAGTTATAGGATGGTGTCTTTTGGTTTTAGTTCGCGCCACTTTCCACGGGCCCAGAATCCCCATTTTTGTTTGTCCTCAGATGTATAGTAGCATTTTTCATTGTGTGCGCAGCTATGACATCTCTCGGATGGCTCTATGGCAGGAGCTACGTTATTTTTGAGCAGTGTGTTGAGTATTCTAGCTCTGCGTTTTGTTTCACCTAACAGTTTCTCGCTTTTTGGAACTTGAAATTCCATCTCGTTTCCTTCTCTATCGAAGTAAACAATCACGCCTTCTGGTTTGTCAAACATGTGCAGATAGGAATTTAGTTGTATGAAATGTTCTGCGTACGGCATCTCAGGCAATTCCTCTACTGCTTTGAACACCATGACCACATCGTCCTCAACTCTCTCAGCTCTGCCAACTAATTTTACTCCAGAACCTGCATCGAGTTGACCATCAATGGGTTTTTCCATAATGCTCAATGCGCTCTTTTGCATAATTTTTGTCAGCATCTGTTTGTGAGTTTGTTCAGATGGATCTTTTCTATCTAGATATGAAGCTCGGAGGCAGCCACTGACCTCATCCACTGTTACTTTGCCTTCGTCGGCTACTTGTGGATTGATTGCTGCAAATACCTCTTCTATCACATCGTAGACATCAAACTTTGGTGCTGCGTCGCTTGCTGCTCTGTAATTATCGATTCCTTGTTTGAGTTTTTCTTGAACCTTTTCTACGATTCGAACCTTCTTGTTTTTAGATTCGGTCATTCTTTGAAAAAGCGGTTTTTGGTCTATAAAAGGTATTTTATCCCAAAATAATTTTTCTATGATATTATTCTTTCTTCAGTATACTTCTAAGCAATAATTTTAATAAAAGCATCTCATAGTTGCACTGAATTCAAACCATGAAGAAAATCGAAGCTGTAATTCCAGAAGACAAGTTGGATCCAGTCTTTAGTGCATTAACGCAACTAGACATTGGTGGCTTTACATATTTCACAGCAAAGGGTAGAGGTAAGAGACCAAGAGAGATGGTGGCATCCGGAAGAGGCGGTAGATTTCAATCCATCTACAACGTGAATGTAAACATCTACGTGGTCGTACACGATAATATGGTAGACAAAGTCATTGATGCTATAACATCTCATGCAAGTACTGGTATGGCAGGAGAAGGCAAGATATTCATCTACAATGTAGATGATGCCATAGATGTAGGAACTAAGAAACGCGGCGAGTCCTCACTCTAAATTTCTTTTTACTATTTTCAAAATCCTATGCTTAGCGAGCATAATTGTCAATATATATAACTCGAGCAACCTAAGCAAGCTTATGATCTGGCCTGGAATGGGAGATCC
>JAGWGO010000137.1 GCA_028867395.1 Nitrososphaerota archaeon
GAGAGCGGATCTTATAATCATGGGAAGCAGGAGACTGACTGGAATTTCATCAATTAAGCGTCTTGGAAGCACAGCTAGATTCGTATCTGAACATGCTACTTGTCCCGTGACTATCGTTCACTAGGCTATTATCTTTCTTGCCAAGTCCTGCATGTTTCTTATGCGACCAGATGATATACCAGTTCTATGTGATATCTGCTCCGAATCTTTTGACAATAAGTCCTTTGCCATGGTGATTCCATTTTCATGTAAGATGAGGGTTTCATTTTTGGAAAATGGCAGGATTGTTAAAGGGTATAATCCATGAACCTCAATCAATTTCTCAAGGCTATTTTCGGGAGGATACCTCCAGGAGAGAACCTCTTGACCTATGCACGAAGCATATGTTATAACATCCGTTGAGACCTTGGTGTTGGTTACTAACATTTCTGCATCAAAAAGCGAAGCAAGGTCCAAAAATCTAGCATGCGTGTAAAGCGATTCTTTTATACCTGTAAAAATTCCAGGCAAATTATGATACTTGCATTCTATCATGTATCTTTTGTTGGTTGACTTTGAGTAGGCAGAAATGTCAATCTCGTGTTTTACACATCTTCCATCCTGCTCTGATCTCAGTGAATTTATCTGAAACCCGCTGTTTTCAAGAATTCTTGCAACATATTCCTCAAATTGAGAGCCAGCAGGCCCCATGTGCATTATGGATTCCTTTAGTCTATACCTGTGTTTGATAACATGTCCTCCCTCTTCTGAATCTAGTGCCTTGAGGACCATCTTGTATATGACACTAGTTCGAATGCCTGGATGGATCTGTCTTGAAATCCTGTTTGCTATGCCATCTGCAACTTTTCTTGAAACTCCAGCCCTGATACACGTTCGCCTTATTTTGTTGTAATCAAATGGTGCCCTTGTTCCGTCTGCCTTGATTACATATGTTTTATTTTTGTGGCTCAAATTGTTTATACCATCCATTCAATCAATATGTTTTAAAGATATTTTCTGGCATACTAAACAACAAATTATCCAATCTGATCTCATTTCTTTTATTTTATTGGAATTCTCTTGCCAGAATCAATCTTTGGAATTGTTATAGTTAGTATTCCGTTCTTGAATTTAGCAGAGATCTTCTTGATATCTGCATATGGAGGAAGTTCAACTGCTTTTTTCATGTTTTCAAACTTTATGACTTGTCCATGATTTGATACTTTGAATGCCTCTTCTAGTTTGGCTTTCACCACGACATGCCCGTGAGTTATAGTAAGAACAATGTTTTTTCTTTCAACTCCTGGAAGATCAATCTGTAATACCCACTTTGAATTTTTTTCAATCAGATAGGATAACGGCACAATCTCTCTGAGAGCAAAATCATCAGCAGTATTATGTTCATGTAGGGAACTGACACGTTTTTCAAATGATGCAATAAAATCTGTAGTCATTTCTCTATTTGTATATTTGTGGAGGTTTTGTTTCCTTTTCTTGTTGCATGATGTTTAGTGTGTCTTCCATAAGTTGTCTTCCTTGTAACCTCAAATAGTTCACCTGTTTCTTAAATTCTGTAAGATCCACATCTCGTTTTACTATATTTGAAATTGTCTTGATTGTGTGCATTGCTGATTCAGGATCAGGGAAGAAGAAATTACACTGAGTAAAGAGAATCAAGGCTGGCACTTGGGAATTTTTTAAATATGTAAGTATAGTGGCGTCTGGGCCTGCTATCATGCCGGTAAGAAATTTAGGAATTTCATTGTCATACATGACGACATCAAGCCTTTCATCTGTGCTTAGACCAAATGTCTTTATGTTATTTGGATCTTTTTCACCTGCATGTATTCCATTAGGCAATAAGATCATGTCAACACCGTTCTTTTGGGCAAACTCGATTAACGATTGGATAAAACTAACTGCCATATCATAATCAATTGGAATGTCTGATAACACCGCGTAGAGTGATCCGCTCTTGTAGATCCTAATAGGACCAAAAATTTCACCATCGTCTATGAATACAACAGGCGTGGTATCTGGATTTTCTATCTCTCCAACAATTTCCATGTCTAGAGCATGAACAAGATATGAAACTGAAAGAGTTCCTATTAGACCAGGACCTGGTATGCCAACAATTAGTACAGATGGCTCGCGTGGAATTTTTTTCGAATTCTTGACGGTATTCCTATTTAACATTGTCTCTACCTACCTTTCTCAATAGAAATAGCTTAAAGAAAATTACTATTCCTGATTATCATATGTGATATTCTTCGACATGTTATAAAATTGGAAAAATCCACTCTTTTTATGGCCTCAGTTCAGACCACATCTGAAGGTATTCCAGTAATTGTATTAAAAGAAGGTTCTAAGCAATCGAGGGGACGAGAGGCTCAGCGAAATAACATTGCGGCAGCTAAACTTGTAGCAGAAATAATTGCAACAAGCCTTGGACCGAGAGGCATGGATAAGATGCTTGTTGATTCTCTAGGCGATATTACAATAACAAATGACGGAGCTACGATTCTAAAAGAGATAGACGTTCAGCACCCGGCAGCAAAAATGATGGTGGAGGTAGCAAAAGCTACTGATAGTGAAGTAGGAGATGGGACAACTTCTGCCGTGGTCTTTGCAGGCGCGCTTCTTGAGAAGGCAGAATCTCTAATAGAGAACGAAATCCATCCTGTAATCATAGCAGACGGATACAAGAAGGCATCAATGAAAGCAATGTCATTTTTGGCCGAGATTGCACAGAAGGTTGATCCAAAAAACAGGACAATACTTGAAAAAATTGCAACAACATCCATGTCCACAAAACTGGTCTCTATAGAGGCATCAGATCTTGCAAAACTAGTAGTCGATGCAGCATTAGAAATCGTGACGCAAAAAGACGGCGGCTATAGCGTTGACCTAAACAACATCAAAGTTGAGAAAAAAACCGGTGGAACTATTCTTGATAGCAAGATGATAAATGGAATTGTTTTGGATAAGGAGATAGTCCACAGTGGAATGCCTAAAAAGATTGAAAATGCAAAGATTGCTCTAATCAGCGCTCCCCTTGAGATTGAAAAAACAGAGTTTGAAGCAAAGATAAACATCTCAAGTCCAAATCAGATCAAATCATTCATGGAAGAGGAAGACAGTATTCTAAAAGGAATGGTCGATAAAATAAAATCTACAAATGCAAATGTGATTTTATGTCAAAAGGGTATTGATGACTTTGCGCAACACTATCTTGCAAAGTCCGGAATCGTCGCTGTTAGACGTATCAAAGAAAGCGATATGGCCAAGCTTGCAAAAGCAACGGGTGGACGAATCGTAGGTAGTGTAAACGACCTAACTGAAAAGGATCTAGGACAGGCGCAAAATGTAGAAGAAAGAACAATAGAAAACGACAACTGGGTATTTATCGAAGGCTGCAAAAACCCAAAGGCTGTTACTTTGCTTCTTCGCAGCGGTTCTCAACGAGTGATCGATGAGGCAGACAGGTCTATACATGACGCTCTGATGGTAGTAAAGGATGTTATCGAAAGGCCCCTGATAGTATACGGCGGTGGTGCACCGGAAATCTATGTTGCTACAAAATTAAGAGTCTGGGCACAATCATTGTCAGGAAGGGAACAGCTGGCAGTGGAAAAGTTTGCCGAATCGTTAGAGTCCATACCTCTTGCGCTTGCAAGAAATGCAGGCATGAATCCAATAGATGCAATAACCCAACTTCGTGCCAAACACAATGCGGGTGAAAAGTGGACAGGAATTGCAGTCACAGATGGAGGCGTAGTGACAGATATGCAAAAATTTGAGATAATTGAACCGGTCAAGGTAAAAGAACAAGTAATCAAATCGGCAACTGAGACTGCCAATATGATACTTCGAATAGACAATGTTGTTGCATCTTCCAAAGCATCATCGCAAAGTCCACCGCCTGGACAAATGCCAGGCATGGAAATGTAAACTCAAGTTTTGAATAATTTTTTTGAAAAGAAATTTAGAAAATATCTTTTTTGTCGAATTTCCTAATCGATGTCTTCCAGCGCTTTTTGCTTCGCTTTGCAAGACTTCTGATAACCCTGCTTCCTAACGTATCGAAGACTTTGGATAGATCCCACCCAAGTTCCACGTAGCTGTGGCTCTGGTAAGGTGTGATGACTCGTACTGTTACTTGATAGTGGTTCCTGTTGCTTACCGGGTTGTGTACTGTCTTTATAGACGCCTTGGCTTCCTCAACTTCTGGATATACCTTTCTCAAGTTGTGAATTATCTTGGTAAATTTTGTCTTGACGATATCTGCATTTGACATGTCTTCTGGCAATCCGATGATGTACAATGGAACCTCGCTTTCAACTCTGGTTTCAAGGAGATTTACCAAGTCCTTGTACGTAATAATACCGTGAAGATTGTCCCATAATGTAAGCAAGCAGCACGTGGCATCGGCCTTTAACATGTCGTCTATGACCGCATTTAGCGAAGCGTTTGTGGCACATTGTGGAACACGTGTACTACCAAGATTTCCTATTGGAGACTTGAATCTCTTTAAAAGATTCAATCCTCTCAAGCCCATGCCTATCCTCTCTTCAGGCTTGAAGGCTTGCAGTAGGTGCATCGAGGTCAATACTTGGGATACTTTTCCTGAACGAATTATTGGAAGATGATCGATTC
>JAGWGO010000138.1 GCA_028867395.1 Nitrososphaerota archaeon
AGAATTGTCTTGGATGTTAATAATGAAGAGGATCAAGAAGGTCAGGCCGATATGCCGGTAGCAATAATGCCAAATATCGGTAAAGTTACCTTGATGCAACTTGACGGCATCTTAACACCAGAAGAATACAAAACATGCCTTCAAACTGCTATTGGTGGTTGCAGAACTGTATACGAAATTCAAAGAAAAGCACTGGTCGAAAAATATTTTGAAAGTGGAGTGCAGTAAAATTGGGTTCTGCAATACTAGAACAACTAAAATTAGATAAGATAACCGATTTACTAAAACAAGGAAAAAGACTTGATGGTAGAGCTCTTGATGAGCAAAGACCATTAACCATAGAAACCGGGGTAATTCCAAAAGCAAACGGTTCTGCTAGAGTAAAACTGGGAAACACCGAAGTCATTACAGGCGTTAAAGTTCAGCCTGACAAACCATTTCCTGATTTAGGTGACAAAGGAATACTCATCTGTACTGCTGAGATTCTTCCACTTGCAGATCCACACGTAGAACCAGGTCCTCCAACTGAAGACGTAATTGAACTTGCTAGAGTAGTAGACAGGGGCATAAGAGAGACTGAAATGATTGATCTGCATCAACTTGTTTTGATAGAAAACAAGTCAGTTGTAGGAATGTTCATAGACAGTAGCGTTATTGATTCCGCAGGAAATCTTTTTGACGCTTGTTCATACGCATCAGTAGCAGCAGTTCTTTCTTCTTCCATTCCAAAATATGAGATAAAGGATGAGGCACCAGTATTAGTTGAAGGGGTCACATCAAAACCTCCGATAAAGACACTTCCCGTCTCAGTTACTATGGCAAGAATTGGAGATTATATCATAGTAGATCCTAGCAAGGAAGAGGAAGCATGTATGGATGCCAGAATAACCATTACTACAAACTCGGCAGGAAATATTTGTGCATTACAGAAAGGCGGAAACGACGGATTTTCAGTTGATCAACTTCTAAAGTGTTCTGGACTTGCGCTTTCCGTGGGAACAAAAATAAGGAAGCAACTTGAGCAGTTGATGTAGATGGCAAAAAGTAAAGGGGCTTCACTAAAGGGTCTAGGTCAAAAATATGGTTTAAAGCCACGTAAAAAATTCACAGCAGTACACCGACTGTTAAAATCAAAGCGCAGATGCCCAGATTGCGGTTCGATAAAATTCGGTCGCCAAGCGGTTGGAATATGGGCATGCAAGAAATGTGGTTACAAAGTGGCAGGCATGGCCTATGACGTCAAACTATAACGCAAAAATCCAAATTTCTGCTGGTAAAAAAAACAAGGCAATATTCAAGTCTCTAGAGACGGATAACAAATTCTACGACGAAAATCCAACCCAGACCAAGATGTCAATCGGTAAAGAAATTGAAATCTTAATTGATGCTCAAGAACTCTCTCATCTTAGAGCCAATCTGAATTCTACATTGCGCCTCATCCAAACAAGTAATGATGCTATAGAATCGGTAAAAATATAAGCTAAACAACTGCTGGAACAGGCATGTCCGCAGGAGAACAGATTCCTCCATGGTTACAAGAACAATTTGGTAGGCTACAACAATTACAACAGAACCTTCAATCCATTATGGTTCAAAAACAACATCTTGAGACAGAACAACTAGAGACAGAAAGAGCTCTTGAGGCATTAAAAAAGGCAGGTGACGCTGACGCTGTTTACAAAGCAGCAGGATCAATTCTTGTCAAATCAACCAAAACTGCTCTAGTTTCAGAACTTGAGGAAAAAAAGGAACTTGTAAACACTCGTATTACTGTATTAACAAAGCAAGAAACTAGACTAAAAGAAAATCTCAAAGAAGCCGAGACAAAGATTAGGGAAATGCTACGCGGGCCAGCCTCTCAGAATGGACAAAAGACAGATACTCCTAAATAAAATATTGACTGAATTTTAGCAGCTCTATGAAAATTGAAGACCTGAGAATGGTAATTGACGAACGCGAGAAAAAAAGTGGCATTCCAGATCTTTTAAGGGAAGTAGGCGTCAAAGTAGAAATGTCAAACCTTCCAATAGGGGATTACATAGTTGCCTCCGAAACCGTGATTGAAAGAAAGAGTGTTCACGATTTCATTTCATCGGTGTTTGATGGAAGATTGTTTGATCAGTGTAATAGGCTAAAGGAACATTTTGAGCACCCCGCAATTATCATTGAGGGAAATCTTGACGAGATTGCACAAATCACTGAAAATCCTCTAGTCTTCTATGGTGCAGTCTCTGCCGTTGTACTGGACTTTAAGATCCCAGTAATACCAACCCCAAATGCGTCTAACACAGCTAAATTGCTAGTTGCAATGTGTGCAAGACAAGGAAAAACGAAAGGACCATTTCTAAAAAAGATAAGAAAATCAGGAGATCTTCACCGTCAACAGCTATCTGTTTTATGCAGTTTGCCTGGTGTGGGAGAAAAACTAGCATCTAGAATGTTAGAAAAATTTGGTTCCACAAGTAATTCACTTAATGCATCTGTAGCGGAACTATCAAAGATTGAAGGTATGGGTGATGCACGCGCCCAAAAGATACGTAAACTGCTTGATGCGCAGTCTAAGAATGCTGAAAAAACCAATCAGAAAACTTTGCATGATATTTGATTTGTATCATAAATTCTACGGTTAGGGTTTTTTTAAAGAAATCTTTCGTGGTGATGACCTGCGCATCAATTTGCTTCCACATGTAGGGCAGACAGACAATTTGGAAAAATTTGCATTACAACCAGCACAAAAATAAATCCATTTCTTCTTATCTGCGCCTTTTGTCATTACTGGAAAGACTTTCAAATTGAGGTGCTTTGCCACATTTGAAACTGCAAAATCATCAGTTAGCAATTCTCCTCCAAGTTGTAAACATAGGGCAAGAACAGAAACATCCTCCTTTGAAAGACGTTGGTAATCTCCAGTCTCTTCTGCTTTTTTTAGGGTAATTTGTACGAACTTTTCTTCTGGCTCCACAATTTTTAGCCTATTTGTATCAATGAGAGCTGTTATTGCACCCTGACTTTTTTTGATATGCTTGATTTCTTCAAAAACTAGCGGTGTGGTATAACTGACGTCCTGTGATGAGAATGGAATGCCAGCATAAAATGATGTAGCATCTAAAATTCTAAAAACCAAGCTTACTCATCTGTCTCAGACCTCTTTTCTTCAGTCTTACAAACACTGCCTGCTTTTTGTATTTTCTAATCGTAATCACTTCATCCATGCTTGCAGTAGTGATCACCTGTGCATCCATGATTATGTTAGAATCATGATTGCTTATTATCTCGATTTTTTCATCTGGCACTACTATTGACGGCAATTTGTTGACAGGTGCAACTGGAGTTATTATCAACACATCTAGACTTTCGTGAAGAATTGGACCACCAAGAGAATACGAGTGGCCAGTTGAGCCACTTGGAGTTGCGGTTATCACGCCATCCATCCTTTGTGTGACTGTATCATTTTGGAATCTTATCTCAAAAAGTGATGTCTTGGTAAGATTTTGCCTATTAACGTAGATCTCATTTAATGCTGGAGGAAATTCTTGACCTGCACATGAAGCAATTACTCTAGTCCTTTTGTCAAGAAATATGTTATCTGAGATTATCTGCTCTATTGCGGTATCAATCTCTGGCAGAGTGATTTCTGATAAAATACCTCTATTGCCACCAACGTTAATGGCCAAGTTTGGAGTCTCATTTTCTAAATATCTAAAAGTTCGAAGAGTTGTACCATCCCCACCTAGTGTAATTGTCAGGTCCAGTTTTGCAGGTTTGAGCTCCTCTAAATCGCTTACCTTCTTTGCGCCTTCTACTTCTACTGGCGAAACTGTATAGACCTTGGATTTTTTGCCAAGCAGTTTTTTTGCCACTTTCTTTGCTGCGTCTTCGGCTTCCTTTGAACCGACTTTGCTTACAACAGCTACATTATTGAGTTCCAAACAAAAGTACTATTCTAATTTAACTTAAAAAGCATATGATAAGTATAGAATATTAAGAACCCTCTTACTTTATGTAAATTGTATGACCTACTCGCATCCTGAAGTTCTAACTGATACTGAAACCGTTGCAAAAAATCTAAGCAATAACTCCATCAAGATCGTGGAAGTTGATTATGATCCTGAAAATGCCTATAGGCAAGGACACATTCAGAATGCCAGCTTAATTTGGTGGAAGCGGGACATCAACGATCCTCTAACCCGAGATATTGTAAGTAAATCCCAATTTGAGGAACTGATGTCAAGAAATGGAATAACTACTGATTCTGAAGTGATTCTTTATGGAGACTTTAACAATTGGTTTGCAGCCTTTGTCTTTTGGATTTTCAAGTATTACGGTCACGAAAAAGTAAAGATAATGAACGGAGGAAGGAAAAAATGGGAAATCGAGAAAAAACCATACACAAAGGAAGAGCCACAAATTCAGAAAATGAAATATATCTCAAAACCACCTAACGAGGGAATTAGAGCTTACTTGTTTGATGTAAGAAGAGCTCTTGACAAAAAAGATACTGTATTGGTTGATGTACGTTCTCCAAAAGAATTTTCAGGAGAAATCACTGCGCCTCCGGAATATCCAATGGAACATGCACAAAGAGGAGGACACATACCAACAGCAAAAAACATTCCAT
>JAGWGO010000139.1 GCA_028867395.1 Nitrososphaerota archaeon
GTTGGAGCCCAGCCCTTTGTTGGCTGGAAAGATTCAGGTATCTCGGGCAAGGGTGCAGGTGGCGCGTACTATCTGTTACAATTCATGAGGGAGCAGACTCAGACTCGATGCGACTGAAGAAATGAAGAGCCAAGAAGCAAGATGTTACGCTTTCTCTCCTTTAGTCTTCTTATAGAATAAGGCAGCCAGTTTGTGCCATATGGGATGTATTCTGATATCGCATATCCGTCTTTGATCAATACAGGCTTGAGATCGTCTCGTATTCCCTTTAGCATCTGAAACTCAAACTTTCTCTCATGTTTTTTTGAGAGGCTCACAGCAAACTCTATCATTGCCGAGTCGTGTGTAGCAATTGCAAACTCATTGCCCTCTGAAAACAAGGTCTTTGTTATCTTTTTGTAGTTCTCGTCAACTTCGTGTCTAGTCTTAAAGGAGTTCTTGGTCTCGCGGTATGCGCCCTTTACCAATCGAATCTTTGCGCCACGCTTTAGCAGATCTGCAAGGTCATTTTCTGTCCGCTTGAGGTTTGCCTGTAGCGCAATCCCAACCCTCTCATATCTTTCAAACAGATCCAAGTAGACCCTGATTGTCTCATCGGTATATTCTGATGACTCCATGTCTATCCAGACAAATGACTGGGACGCCACTGCCTCGGATATGATCTTCTCCAAGTTTTCAGTACAGTCCTTGAGGCTCTTTGCAAGCCCTACCTGTGTAGGCTTGATTGATATTCCACCCGAGACTTTGGATCTGGAAATGCTTGATACAAGCTTGAGGTACTCTGATACGGTATCCTCTATCTGGTTTTTTGATGTCATGTGTTCGCCAAGCTTGTTAATTATTGCATTCATGCCTTTCTTGTTTGCGTCTTTTGCATAGCTCAGCGCTTCCTCCATGGTATTTCCTGCAATCCACTGCTTTGCTATCCTGAAAAGAAATTTCTCAATTAGCGTAGACTTGTGATCTTCCAACTCTATCTCTAATCTTTTCTGTATCTGTAATTCAATTTTGTGCTGGAATCAATCCAAGAACAAATTTAACAAGGTCAAATTCCAAGAAAAACTGGATTGAAAAGAATAGGGCTTTTGGGTTGCGGAGCAATTGGAACCGAGATTGCAATTGCAATAGACACTGGCAAGATTCCAGCAAAACTGACCCATGTCTTTGATTTCTCAAAGGACTCTTCTGAACTATTGGTCTCAAAACTAAAGAACAAACCCGTTATTACAGAAAATGTAGGTCTACTTGCAGCATCTCCAGTAGACCTTATCGTAGAGGCGGCATCGCAGGACGCAGTAAGGGATAACGCGCTCTCAGTTCTTCAAAACAGAAAAGACCTGATGATAATGAGTGTGGGCGCGCTGCTTGACGAATCGATATTTGATATTATCATTGAGGGATGCAAGGACTTTAACAAGCACGTCTATCTACCAACAGGTGCTATAGCAGGACTTGATGCAGTCCGTGCAGTAAAAGATGAGCTTGATTTTCTTGTGCTTGTAACAACAAAGCACCCCAAGTCCCTCAAGGGGGCCAAGTTCTTTGAGACCTCCAAGATAAATCCAGACGAGATTTCCAGGATCATGGTATTATTCGAGGGAACGGCTCAAGAGGCAGTAAAGTTGTTTCCTGCAAACATTAACGTCGCAGCACTTCTCAGTCTTGCAGGACTTGGAAGCACAAAGACCAGGGTAAAGATAGTTGCAGACCCAAACACTGACAAGAACACCCATGAGATAGAGGCACAAGGAAAGTTTGGCAAGTTCTCAATCAAGGTTGAAAATGTCCCAAGCTTGACAAACCCAAAGACAAGCAGGCTTGCAATACTTTCTGCAATTGAGTGTCTGCGAAAGATTTGCGGAGGCGAGATTCAGATTGGAACCTGATTTGGCAAATATTGCCACCATGCATTTGTCTGACCGTTAAATTTGTCAAGATCATGACCCTTTAAATGGAAAGGACAACGAGCTTTACTCTGGATTGGAGTTAAAGTCTGAAATCCTCAAGCTGAAAAAGCAAAAGGATGCATTAATTCTGGCTCATAACTATCAGCTGCCAGAGGTACAGGACGTTGCCGACTATGTGGGTGACTCGCTTGGTCTCTCAAGGCAGGCTGCAAAGACTGGACAGAAGATGATCCTATTTTGTGGCGTTCACTTTATGGCAGAGACTGCAGCAATCACGTGTCCAGACAAGAAGGTTCTCATACCAGACCTTGGTGCAGGATGCTCTCTTGCTGATACTATCAACGCAGACCAGGTGCGCAAGTGGAAGAGTGAGCATCCGGGAGCAGTAACAGTAGGATACGTTAACACATCAGCAGAGGTAAAGGCTGAGCTTGATTATTGCTGTACATCATCAAACGCAGTAAACGTCGTGCGTTCTATTCCATCCGATAACGAGATCCTGTTCTTGCCAGACATGTTCCTTGGCTCCTATGTTGCCAAGATGACACAAAGAAACAACATGTACATCTGGGCAGGCGAGTGCCATGTTCACGCAGGAATCAGGCCACAAGAGGTACAGGAAAAGTTATCCCAGTATGCAAACGCCGAATTTCTTGTCCACCCAGAATGCAGCTGCACATCATCAGTAATGTATGATGTCGCTTGCGGAGACTATGGAAACAGGCAGGTACAAGTTTTGTCAACTGAGGGAATGATGAACCACGCAAAAAGTTCAGCAAACAAGACATTTGTGGTTGCAACAGAGACTGGCATACTTTACAGGATGAAAAAGCAAAATCCAGAAAAAGAGTTTGTAGCCATGTCCGACTCGGCTGTATGCAAGTACATGAAGATGATTACACTTGACAAGGTTTACGCATCATTGCTAGAAGAAAAGTACGAAGTCAAGGTGCCAAGAAACGTAGCTCAAAAGGCACAGCTTGCAATAGAGCGCATGCTTGCAATATCTTAAACTTCCAGACTAAGGTCAAGCCCAGTAACAGAGCTTGTAAGTTTTCCACCAGATATCATGTCGACGCCTGCTTTTGCATAGTGTTTTACGTTTGATGCATCGATTCCACCTGACGCTTCTATCTTTATTCTCCTTCTGAGACCTAGTTGGTTTAGCATCTTGATTATGCGCAAGATCTCTTTTGGAGGTATGTTGTCAAGCATTATAATTGACGCACCTGACTTTGCTGCCATGACTGCGTCATTGAGGTTCTCGACTTCGACTTCAAATCTTTTGTAACGTCTCTTTGCTTTACTTAACAATTTTTTTAGAGGTTCTACTGCAAGATGGTTGTCCTTTATCATTACCATCTCATCCAAGGACATTCTGTGTCTCTTCCCGCCGCCAATCTCAACTGCCTCCTTGTCAAATATTCGAAGACCGGGTGCAGTCTTTCGTGTAGCGTAAAGTTCTGTCCTCGGGGTGGCATCCTTGATTGTCTTTACAAGATTGTTTGTACTAGTTGCAATCCCGCTCATCCTAGAAAGGAGGTTGAGTGCAGTCCTCTCACATGATAATATGGAATACGCAGGACCTGATATTGTCATGATGGTATCATTTGGCCTCACGCGAGAGCCGTCCTTTTTTAAAATCTTAACCTTGCAGCCCCGTGATGAAAAAATCTCTTTTCCATACTGCACTCCAGCTATAATGCCGCTCTGGCGAGAGATTATCTTTGCAGAAATTATTTTTCTTGGTAAAAGTTTGCTTGTAATGTCACCACTGCCAATGTCTTCTCTAAGAAATGCTTCTAGTGCTTTTTTTGCACGAGCTTGCAATCTAAGTTACCTTGAGTGCGTACTTTCCTTTCTCTGTAATTCCTAAAGATTTTGCAACTACGGAATTTGTAGGGTCTACAATGAGAACAGCACCATGCCAGTCTGGAGTAAGGTCTGATGATTTGCAGATAGGGCACACCTTACCAATTGTTACACATTTGCACTTGCGACAAGCCATCTCTCTGACCATCTCTTATCACTTGGCCTCTGTTGCTGCTTTCTTTGATTTTTCTGCTGCCGGCTGAGCTTGCGGTGCCTTTGATTTCTTTATTTCTTCTTCAATCCATTCGTCTGCTCCAAGGAATGGCTGTCTGCAAGTGATTCCAACTTTCATGGCAGCTGTCTTGCCTAGAGAGACTGCGGTGATCCTTGCTCGCAGGGTTGTGCCAATCTTCATGCTTCTTCCACTCTGATTGGCCAAGATCATGCCAGACTTGACGTCGCTTTTGAGATAATCGTCCATTATCTGTGACAAGTGTAATAGCGCATCAGTTGCACCGATTCTAACAAATGCTCCAAAGTCTGTAATCTCGACGATCTCTCCTCTGACAATTTCTTGAAGCTTTGGATAGAATGTAAGTGCGGTAAATTCTACTCTGTGATAAGTTCCTCCGTCTCCTGCAATTATCTTTCCCATCTTCTCTACCTTGGTGTCCATTATCATTATGACATAACCAAGCTCCGGGTTTATCATGGACTCGTACTTTTCTCGCAGTATAGTTATGGCTGCCTTTTTGAGTGACTCGCCAAACAGTTTAGGAGGTACTCTAACTACATCAGTAAGGGTTGATATAGAAAACATCCAAAAAAATTGACTAGATTTGAATTTATGAATCTTTG
>JAGWGO010000140.1 GCA_028867395.1 Nitrososphaerota archaeon
CAGCCATCTCTATGTTTACTGCTTTGCTAGCAGGAACATCCTTTTCTGTTCTGTACCACTGGAAGACTTGTACTGGACAAGCCTCAATGCATGCACCATCAGCAACACAAGAATCCCAATCTACTGCTACCATGGTACCGCTTACGCCTACTGGCTCTATCTTTTCGCCTCTTGATTTGAATGCAGCAATGCAGTTCTCATCTTTTGAAGCTTCGGCCAATCTACCTGGGCCCCATCTGAAGTGAAAGTGACCTTCGGCGTGGTTTATTTTTCCAATTGGTTTGTATCCTTTTGGAAAGTCTTCGGGTATTGGCATAGTTTTTTGTCACAGGATATGTTATTTAAACCTAGACAAAGTTAGTGCGAGCTACTCTTCCTTGCTATAGAGTTTTTTCATGGTTCGCTGTTCTAGAATTTTACACTAAGGTAGGTTAGCGATCTCTTTTTCGTGAATTTCTTGATTTAGCTGATCCACTTTGATTGCTTTTGTTGGACAGACCTCAACACATGCCATGCACCAAATGCAGTTGGCTTCCTTTACAGGGTTTGCTTTGTCAGTGAAATCTTTCCTATCGTTTCTACCTGTTTCTCCAGGATTCTTGTACCACTCGAACACTTTGACAGGACAGCTTAGTAGGCATATCCCATCAGCTATGCACGAATCCCAATCTACTGCAACATATGTTCCATGTACTCCCATCGGTACAATTTGTTCGCCTGCTGCCTTGTAATCAGATACTACTTTGGGGTCAGATGCTGCTTCTGCAAGGCGCCCAGGTCCCCACACTAGGTAATAACTCTCACTTAGTGGATCCTTGAATTTTTCTTGCACCTTGTGGTTTGCAGGAAATTTTGGATCTATTGGCACATGATGCAGAAATGATGTTAGTTATTTAAAGTGTATACAAGATAAATTCATATCTTTCAGAAATTGGCCTTAATCGTGGGAATTTTCAAGTATGATGTATATCGCAGTCCTAACGTAGGTATTTACGCAAAGTGCAACGATAGTTTTGTCTTCATTCCAAACGGTTTTGCCGCAACAAAGGTTGAAAACTTGTGTGAGTTTCTTAAAACTAAACACATCTTTACATCAGTTGCCAATACTAGACTTCTTGGCGTGCTGATGGTAGTAAACAACAATGGTTTGCTGTTACCACGAAATTCTCTTGAAGAAGAGGTAGTCCATCTAAAAAAATCAACTGGCCTAAATGTTGATATTCTTGATACAAAGCACACAGCACTTGGCAATTTAATATGTGCAAACGACAAGGGAGGAATAATGTCACCTCTCATACCCACCGAATATGTAAAAAAAGTAGAAGATGTTCTTGGAATCGAGGTGATAAGAAAGAGAATTTCAGGGTATCATCAGACAGGCGCAATGGCAGTAGCAACGTCGCGCGGGGGAATCATACACCCATCAACAGAAGAGGAGGATATTAGAACGATATCACAAGTACTTGGAGTGGAATTAGAACCTGCCACAATAAATGGCGGCTCACCTTTTGTCTCTGCGGGAATCTTGGCAAACAACAAATCGTTAGTAGTAGGCACACTGACAAATGGTCCCGAGATTGTGATGCTTACAAAGGCTTTTAGAATTGAAGACTAGCTGCAGGATCATTTAAAACGGATTCTAGTTTAACTTGTTTTTCGGAACCGTCTTTCATGTTTCGAATAACGACTAGATTTTCACTGTACTCTCTTGGTGCAATTATAATGACGTATTTTGAGTTTGAGGCCATCTCCATCTGTTTTTTGAGTGGCTTGCCTGCAAGATCCACCTCTGTCCGTATTCCTTTGAGCCGTAAAGCAGAAGCAGTATTGATAGCAATTTTTTTCATATCCTCGTTGACAAAGACAACCCAAACCATGCTGCTAGGAGCCAAGTTTACAACTCCTTGCTTCTCAAGTGAATACACTATACGTTCCACCCCACCTGCCGCACCGGTAGCTCCCATGTCGTTTCTGCCAAATGCCCTAGTTAGAGTATCATATCGTCCTCCACCCACAAGTGCGCCAAGATCTGAACTGCTATCAAAGATCTCAAAGACAATTCCGGAGTAATAATCAAGCCCGCGGACAATGCCAAAATTTACTCTGACATTTTTCACTTTTCTATTTTCAAGTGAGTCAAACAGCTGCAATATCTTGTCCCAGTTCTTGAGCGTTGTAGTATCGATTTGCTTTTCAATCTCTTGTGGCATTCCCTTAACCTGGGAAAATGCAAGAATCTTCTCTAAATCATCTGGAGAATATCCCTTCTCTTGATACTCTTTGATTATCTCGGACTTTCTTTTCTTCTGTATCTTGTCCATAGCTCTCAGAATGTCACCTATTGTATCAGGTGAATCTGTCTTGAAGATATTTTTTACGTATGACTCCACCAAGGTCCTGTCGCATATGTCAATTGTGATATTTTGCAGTTTTAGACTTGAGAAAAACTTGGAGGCAAAATCAATTATCTCTGCGTCAGATTCTGTGTTTGGCTCTCCGTATATCTCAACATCCCATTGATGAAAGAATCTGTATCTACCTTTTTGCGGCTCATCATATCTCCACACTCCTCCAAAGGTCGAGAATTTGGCAGGAAGCCGCATTGATTTCTGAGATACGGCAAACCTTGTAAGACCTATAGTAAAATCAAATCTTAGGGCAACTTCTCTGTCTCCTTTGTCTTTAAAATAGTAAATCTCATTTTTAATGGAAGGTCCACTTTTGGTCTCGATTACAGATAAGAGCTCTAGCGGAGAAGGCTCCATGAATTGGAAGCCAAACAAGTTAGATGTTTCTATGAATTTCTGCCTCACGTATTCTATTGCCGCATAATCTTTTGACTCCATATCTCGCATTCCACGTGGTAGGTCCAAATTCAAGACTCTTTTTTTTCTAATGCATTTAGACTTTCTGATTTTATACAATTGCGATTGTTATAAATTAATAACGTAAACAAAACCTAGCAAAGATCAGCAATGACATACAGGTACTTGGAACACATGACTGATGCCTTCATTGAGGTTACAGGCCAGACTCTTGAAGAGGCTTTTGAGATTGCCGGGATTGCAGTAGTGGACACCATTCTTGATGTCAGATCAGTGGAGAAAAAAGAGAAAAGAAAGATCGAGATAAAATCTCGTGACCTAAACAACCTTCTTTACAGTTGGCTTGAGGAGGTAATCATACTTACAATAACAGAAGGATTTGCAGGGTCTGTTTTTCAGGTGCATATCACCAAGCCAGAACAATATGTACTAGATGCGATAGTTATTGGAGAGGAGGTTGATCTTGAAAGGCATCACTTCAAGGTGGAGATAAAGGCACCTACCTTTCATTTGATGGAGATAAAGGATACAAAACCAGTTGTAATGCGGTTTCTGCTTGATCTATAGCACGGTTCTGTCGTGTTATCCAGATCTAAGAAGGGTAAAAAAATTTATTCGTGAGTTGATGAGAAAGCCTGACAAGATCACATTTGTCATATTAGGAAAGAAAATAGAAATAAAGCCATCTTAATTGATCGATCAATTACCAATTATCAATTTACCAACAAACAATAAAAGGAAGTAAGTACGGGATCAGATCGAAATATGCCATTAGAAGATGACCAGAAAATGATTATCGGTTTGATGCATCAGCACCAGCCAAAAAACGTGCTATTTACGTAGGAACAACGGCTACTTTCACTGATTGGCATCCACTTCTTTATGCTGGACTTTTTGGTGTGGTTTCATTTCTTGGTTTTCTAATGTACTGGCATTATCACCAATTAATTTTTTGTAGCCTTTTGTTTTTCCTACTTCAAAAGAAGCATGAATCTGCAAGTACACCAACAAATGTAATTATTGCAACTAAATCATTCATTAAAATCGCCTCATATCCAGACTTTTTCCAGAATCGCTGTCATATGGATACTGAACAGCGATGTGATGTTTTTTGGGTCTCGATAACACGACAGAACCTATAGCACAAATTATTAAATATTGTTCAAATTTATTTTATTATCAAGTTGGTAGATGAGGAAATAGAAAAGATAATGAAAAAAAAGTTAGCCGAGATGACCTCGCAGAAGGAACAGGAAATTTCGGAGCTAAATGACACAAGTTTTGATAAAGCGATTGCAGGAGATACTCCAGTAATAGTAGACTTTTGGGCCACATGGTGCGGTCCATGCCAGTTTATGCTTCCAATATTTACCAGGATTGCAAAAAAGTACAAGGGCATCAAGTTTGCTCGTGTAAATGTAGATGAGGCCCAAGGAATCTCCCAGAGGTATCAAGTCTATGCCATCCCTACATTCCTGGTCTTCAAGGGAGGCAAACTTATCGACAAGGCAGTTGGAGCAGTAGGCGAGCCAGGCCTTCACATGCTTGCCCAAAAATATTCTCAATAGCCGTAAGCGACGTTTGACTTTCTCTGAATCTCTACAATTTCCTTGAGTGTTTGAAGCTCTTCTGGGCCTAACTTGTGAACGTACTGTTTGAGTAATAGCTTTGCCTCATGGGATGGTGGAAGGGAATAGAACACCTCTTCTTCTGAAACTT
>JAGWGO010000141.1 GCA_028867395.1 Nitrososphaerota archaeon
CTGACATTGGCTTGAAAAACTTTCTAGCAGATTGGGAAAAACTCAAGAAGGAAAATACCAGCATCAGAATTTAAGACCAGCATACTTGCCTAGTGTTTTCCAATCCATTGGTATCTGTGTTCTTCATCAAACAAGTCTGTCTTGATCTCGTTCTTGTTCATCTTGGAATCTAATTTGACTTCAAAAAACCCCAAACTTCCTTTATAGGGGATTGGAACTCTGAGCTCTTTTGGGTTTCTCAACAGAAATCCATACTTGTGATCAAGGTATTCTTTAACTGCAAAGTGTTTGTCATAGTCATATTTTATCTCGGCTTGATTCTTGTATTTCTTGACATTATAGATCTCAACTCTGCCTATTATTACTCCGGTTCTAAGGCTCTGTGCCTCAATTCCCATCTTTTTGCAGGCATCAGCCTTTACCTTGAGGGGGGCATGAACAAGAAACTCTCCCCTGAACTTGGTATTCCATGTTCTCAACTCGATAGTCTTTTTTCCTTGAATTATAAGATCAGCATACGGCTGCGAGACAGACAGGCATCTCATATCAGTCTGTTCCTAGCACATTCAAGACTCGTTTTGGAATCTCGTTCAGTCTGCTCACGGCCAAGGTGCGCTCGTAGCCTAGGTGTTTTAGGTTGTTAGCTATGGTGATTGCACCTGACGTGTTGGGACCAACGCCTATTGCGACCATCTTTATGCCCAGAAATTTGAAATCTTTCATAACTGATCTTACTGCATCTGGATCTGATGGCTCGCCATCAGTTAAGGTAAGAAAGATGTCTGGTTTTTTTGAACGTACTGTAGAAAGTAGGAGGTTGTAGACCTCGGCCAATGGGGTGCTGCCATTTGCTTTTATTTGAGCAAGCCTTTTTGCTGCTGCATTATTCCATTGCAAGTTTTCAGGCTTTATCAGCCAGCAGGTAACTTGCTTCTGTTCTGTGTTAAATGCATAGACTGAAAACTTGACCTTTAGGAAATCTAGGACCTCGCATAGTGCCAAGGTAGCTTTTTTGTACTGTGTTTCTTCTTCAGCGATGCTTGAGGAATGATCAAGCAAGATGAATATTCTTGTCTTGATTGCAATTTTTTTATCTGTGATAAATGGCGTATGACCCTCCATGTAGGTCTCTTGGTCAAATTCATCTCCAGCATGGACATGCTGTTCCTTCCAGCCTGATTTCCATTCTTTGAATTTTGCTTTGAGATTATTGATCAAATCCATGTCATATATCCTAGTCTCGTCTACGTTTGTCAAGATGGGTATGCTTATGCCTACAACCTCAGTAACAAGCCCTTTGTTCTCACTTCTTTTTGCTTCTTCAAGCAATACCTTATATTCATCAAGTACTTGCCTGCCTTCAATTATCTTTGTAGGGTCTTGCTCGCCAAAGTCGCTTTCTCTATATTTTGAGATCTTGCTCAACGTCTTCATGAAATCTTTTTCAGACATGGCAATGCCTGAGGTAATTTTTGGAAACGAGACGGGTATGGTAAGAAGTGGGTCTATCTCCAAAACTCTGATAATTTCAGAAACTTTTTTTTCAAGCCAGTCTGTTCCACACTCATTTTTTACTGCCTCGTTCACCGCTTCTCCTGCAATCTTGACCGCTCTCTGAATCTTTTCAAACGCGCTAGATTGTATATCGCCTTTTATGTCTCCAAGTAGAAAATATTGTGCAAATCCCTCTACGATTCTACTATGTCCATATAGCGAATTGAGCAATGGTCTGTAGAGCCATGAGAAACCATAGTTGAATATTATTTCCTCATCCATTCCCTGCCAATAGGTTCTGCCAATAGTCTCGATCCTTCTTGTATCTAGTGTATTTAGAATAAATCCAAAGGCATGGTCATTGCTTAGAATTTTGTTAGAATGTCTTATTCTCATTGACTCATACCATAGTGCTACTCTGAACTGTCTGTATTTTTGAAAGTCTGTGCCATGGTATCTGTCCAAGGGAAACATTATGACTTTATTTTCTCGTAACTTTGTTTGAATCTCCTTTTGGTCCTTTATGCTAAGAGTAATCGCTTCTTTTCCAGACCAGCGTCTAACTAGGAACGTGCCTATTTCTAGCAGCGTATCACTTCGTAATTGTAATGAATGTATCAATTTCCAAACATCGATGTTATGATATCATTTACTTTTTGATACTCCACATTTCCCCACTGGGAATATACATTTGCAAATACAATGTCTGCAGCCTGTCTTGGCTTCATTCCAGTATCAAGTATCTTGCCAAATGCAATTGTTTCACGCAAGCTAGGAGAATAATACAACTCTTCTACTGCCGCTGCTTGTCGAAGCGTGTTTGCAAGTCTTATTCCTTGAACTAGTTCGTTTTCGTGTGATCCTGTGATGTACTTTTTTACTATTTGTAATTCAATGTCTTCTGGAGGATAGTCTAGCCTTATCCTTACTGGGAATCTGCTGAGAAGTTGCGGAGGAAGTTCTTTAGTTCCAACATGGGAGAGTGGATTTATAGTTGCAATCACAAACCATTCCTTTGCAGCTTCTACTAATTCACCACCAGCTTCTTTGAGCACCAGCTGTCTTCTGTCATCAAGCGCTTCATCTAATCTTAGCAAAACGTCTGCCTCTGCTGAATTTATCTCGTCAAGATAGAGCATACTTCCTTCCTTCATGGACTTTACCAATATTCCCTCTTCAAATCCCACTGTTCCACTCTCTAGAGTTTTTGAACCAACTAGGTGACTCTCACGAGTTCTTAAACTAAAGTTGATCGATTCTAGTTTCTTTCCTCGTCTTGATGCAAATTCTCTCACAAGAGTGGTTTTACCAGTACCTTTTGGGCCTATTATGAGAACAAAGAGTCCTGAATCATGAGCCTTGTCCAAAACTTCAAAGGAATTATTCCAATCTATATACAGTGATTCTGCTAGCACGAATAATATGCGTACTTTCCTTAATTTAAGACTGTCTTAAATTGTTATTTTATTTATGAAATCAGTTTCCAAGTTTTGCATACGACTCGTCTAGAATTTTATGCAGTGTCTTTTGCCAAGTATCGTAACCATCTGGTTTCTTTGGGAAATTACGATAATGGCCTGTCAAAACTTTGTTTTGTTGTGCGGTAAATCTTAGACCATCTGCCAATTTTTTGTTCAGTGCACCTCTTATCATCATCCCAAGTTTTCCAACTGTTCCAAAGTCAGGGTGTTCTCCTTTGCTGATTGCTTCAACGTCTAGTTTTGATAGAAAGTGCTTCATACCGTAGTTTATCTGGTCGTTTGTAAGAGTTTGGAGTAACCTTCGGAAGATCTCCAATCCTGCAGTTTTGTAGCCATACTCGTTGATAAAATCAACATTGTATTGCCACAATCCAGCCTCACTAACATCTCCTGCCTCAATTGCTTCAACTGTGTTCTTTCCAATTATTGTTGCAGCAACTATTGCAGGTCCAATACCTCCAGCATCTAGTGGTTTTGGCATCCATGCGGAGTCTCCTACTAGCATGTAGCCGTTTGCAACCAAGCAGTCATTCTGCCTTCTCACAGAGACCTGCCAGTTGCCAGTTACATTTACTGAGTCGCTAGGATCATCGGATAATCTTGGGTTTTTCATTGCCTTGTTAATCTTGACATAATCGTTTATCAGTTTAGTAACATCATCATTCTTTCCTAATCTTTGGTTTCTTTTCTGGAGTTCTTTTTGTTGTACTCCGAGTCCAATGTTTACCTTGTTCTCGCCTTTTGGGAAGACCCAGCCATATCCTCCAGGAGCAATATCTTGATCTAGATGTATGATGCAATAGTCTGGGTCAAAGTCTGTCTTATCGGAAACACCGTGCTCAAATTTCATAATGTGCCTGCCAGTAGATTCCAGATCGTCACGGTCAATCTTTCTTTCAATTTTTGAATTTATTGAGAGGCCGTTTCTTAGCATTGAGGTAACACCTGTGGCGTCAATCACTATCTTTGCAGTCTTTCTGAATGGTTCGTTAGTGATGAGGTTAGTTCCTTCAACTCCTACCACTGTGCCGTTTTCGTATATGAGACTCCTTAGCGCGACGGAATACTGCATATTGATTCCCATCTTTTTTGCGTCGCTGAGCTGACGCTTTGGAAGTTGTTGTCTGTTTAACATATATCCATCGCCATCAAAGGGAATTGAAGTCTCCCTATCTGGCGAAAATGCCATTACTCCTTTGACTGGATGTTCAATTTCCGGATTTCCCCAACTGATCTTTATCCTCTCTGTCATAAAGTCAACTGTGTTCTTGCCAACTGCATCACCGCAGATCCAACCGTTTATCGTTTTCTTACCTAGAGTTGGTTCCTGATTTCTATCGATTACAAGAATTGATAACTTTTGATTAGAGTAGAACGCAGCTGATTGTGCAGAGATCATTCCTGCAAGACCTCCTCCTGCTACAATGACGTCGTAATCCGTTTTCACAGCCAAAAAACAGGATCTACTCTATTTAAAAGAACCGTATCAACACGGATCAGGTTTTTTTGGGTCGGTTCGTCGCGGCTTCCTCACAGCGTTTGCTCAGA
>JAGWGO010000004.1 GCA_028867395.1 Nitrososphaerota archaeon
GCCTTGTGGAAAGAAAAAAACGACGAGTCAAAACTGCGTAAGATACTGATGCCAATTGAATACTGTTTAAGCGAGATAAAATCTGTAGTCATAAGAGACTCTGCAGTAGACGCACTGTGTCATGGAGCCCAGCTTGCCATACCTGGAATACTTGAGATTTCTTATGGTCTCAAAAAAGGAGATTTGGTAGGCGTCTATACTCAAAAAGGAGAAGTTGTGGCCCTTGCTGAAGCAATAATGCCAGAAGAGGAGATTGTAGAAAATACCAAAGGATTTGCATTCCAGATAAAAAGAATAATCATGGCTCCTAACACCTATCCGAAAAGCTGGCGCTCAAAGGCAGTGGTTAACAATTAAAAAGGAATCAAATTCACCTTTTGAAAGTTGATCCCAAAAGGGGCTACCATCTGTTTCGTCATAGGAGTGGTTGGTGCAGGAATGCTTGGTGCATACTTGTTTCAAATATCAAATCAGGTGCCCACGCTAGTATATCAAAACGGGCCGTCACTTTCTATCATACCCAATAAAATAAACTATCGCGCCGGTGAGCTGGTTCACATTAGAATAATTGATTCAGGAACAACATCACTACTGTTCTCTGATTCTTCATTTGGATTGAAGATAAGGGGCCTAGATGGTACCATAATTTACTCGCCACCGTCTACAAACGCTGGTTCTACTCTATCTCCACATCAAGAAAAGATCTTTGTCTGGAACCAGACAAGAACTGGAGGGGGCAAAGTCTTTGAGGGGAGGTACAAAATCGAATCCAACACATCGCCTGATGCAGGCAATGAATTGAAAAAATCAGTTACGATAAACATATTCCAGTAAGTTTTGAAATTGTATGGCCCATCAATTAACGTAATATATGGTTGATTTTTACAACGAGGTTGACATGGCGAATTGATGCCGGGGTCGCCTAGCCTGGTAGGGCGCGCGCCTGGAAATGCAAACCATAAAGCGCGTACTCGCAAGGGTTCGAGAGTTCAAATCTCTCTCCCGGCGCTCTGAATTTACTATATAAAGTTTGAACGTAATTTTTTGAAATTGAAAAAGTTCGTCGGGTGCTAAACTAATTTACAAAATCCCTTAGTGAGACTTGAACTGAAGCAAAATAATAGTTAGGCCAATACTGTTGCTTCTTTGGTTGATGATGCGCGATATTTGTGTCTGAACAAACGATAAGGTAACCACACCTATTCGTAAATATCAAACAAAGAAATCAAGATTCTATTTGTGATTTAAAACATGATTTGACACATCAGGCAACTTGATTATGATCGACTTATCTGTATAATCAAACTCTACCTTGACCCCAAGGTCAGAAAAGACATTTTCATAAAACGTCTTAAAGTAAATCGACCAGTTCTCTCCCATGTCGTGCTGCATGATAATTACAATGCCATGATTTTGCTGGTGCTCGGTCAAGTGAAACCCGGAACGCTCAGCCCGACCCCGAATTATGGAGAGCCACTCCTGCAGCGAATGCTTTCCCTTCATGTAGTGTGTGATGTCTTTTGCCAGATGTTTTGCAAGTTGCGACGTAACGCTTACTACTGTCTCCTTGTCAAGCTTCTCTAAAAGTCCTATCAGAAACGGCTTTGGCATGACTACCCACCCAGCCTCAGCCGCATTAAGCTCCCATCCAAGAAACGAATCCACTATCTGGCTTGCAAGCGCGTTTGTAGTCATATTCTTCCTTGCTGCTATCTTTTTCATCTTGTTCACTGAAGACTTTGGCAACCTCAGAGTCAACGACTGGGTCTCTTTCTTGTCAGATTCCATTCTTTGATATAGTATCGCCGTTCAATGCTAAAGGTTTGTTGTTCTAGAGTCATCTTATTAAAGATTCATCGGTCGACTATCCAACAAGCATCTTGTTCGTACAGGATCTTGCATTATTTTTTTTGCATAAAAATACAAACCTTTTTTAATTTGATCTCATCTGAAACCACTTTCATGAAAAAAGGATTTGAAAAAATATGACAATTAATCTAATAAATTAAATTAGCGACAAGTTTCTCATTTCGATATAAAATGAAGGTTCTGATAGTAGAAGACAACATACAGACTGCAATGCAATATCAACTGGCGCTAGAGGAACGAAACCATGATGTGGTCGTCACGCACAACGGCGAAGAGGGATGCGATGCTTATACCAAGGCCTTCAAAGCAACAACTCCGGAGCCAAATAATGGAGCCTTTGATGTTGTCGTACTCGACTATAGACTACCAGTAAAGAATGGCATCCAAGTTGCAAAGAAGATCACTACAAAGAATCCAAAGCAGAAGATAATTTTTGCAACAGGACACCTAAAAGAGATTCTATCAGCCGAGGTAAAGGACCCCGAGATCCCTCTGAAGGTTATAGAGAAACCGTTTGAGCTAGATGAATTTGTAGACAAGATTGAGACATTTGTGTCTGCATAAAATTTGTGCCAGAGATTTTTTTGCAAGAAAATTAATACAAAAATCGGGAACGACCAAGACATATCATGTCAACAAAAAATAATAAAGCAGAATCTAGCGAAGTTATTGTTTTCTAAAAATGGGGAAAAATGGTAATATTGATATGGAGTTAAACAGAAGCAAAGAAAAGGACAGTGGCACTAACAGCTTATGTTATCGTTAACGGTCAAATCAAGAAATAATTGGTGATAAAAGATAGTCATAGATCTAAATAAAGCAACTAGAAAGACGCGTACTGTAAGTTATCGAATAGATACTGAGACCTTAGAAGAGATTACGAAGGAATCAACACTGAGAGAGACCTCTGCAAATGTGCTAATCAATCAGATAATGCGCAAATTCACAGATTTTGACAGGTACCAGCACAGGGTAGGAGTAATTCCTTTTCCGAAAGAGGTCCTAACTTCAATACTTGAGACGGCAAACGAGGAGCAGGTAAAGATCTTTGCACAGCAAGCCTTTAGGTTCCTAATAGAGGCTGTAATACTTACGCAAAAACAACAGGACTTGGCAGCAATCCTGCGCCTCTTAAAAGAATACGTCAAGGTATCAGGGATTGCGTCAGACCACATCATAAAGGACGGAAAGGACGTGATGGTGGTGCAGCATGACATGGGGGTGAGATGTTCACTTTTCACAAAAGAGCTCCTTTCCATGATCTTTGAAAAGTTTGTAATTTCAAGACCTGATTTTGAAGTAACGGATTCATCTGTAATAGTAACTCTTGAGCTGCCTGAAAAGATACGCGCACACCTGAACGCAACATAAAACCACGACATGAATACTGCTTTTACATGGAACCTAAAGACAGCACTAGTTATTTTGTTTGTGACAATCTCGATAATATCAGTCTCTATACTTGCTGTCACAAGCTTTAATGCCGCACAAAACTCACTCAAGGAAAGGATAGATGCACAACTACAAAACGAGGCAAAATACAGAGCCGAGCTCATCAAAAACATCTGGAACCTAAAAGTAGAACAGCTGACACTACTTTCTTCCACAGACTCGGTCAGAGCATTTCTAAACGGACCAGTCTCTCACAATACAGTGACATCACAACCAATTGCGAAAATTACTTCGAGCTTTTTGAGAGGAACTGATTTTTACAATATTCGATTCATAGATAAAGACGGCAAGATAGTTTATGCCAACGATAAGAATTTGATTGGAAAAAATGTTTCTAATGATGGCAGTTTCAAGAATGGACTGCAGCAGTCATTCTACTTACTTACAAAGGATCAAAACACAGGCAAACCAGCCATGGTTGTGGCAGTTCCAGTACTCAATGACATCGAGAACGATTCCAGCGTTATGGGTGTCATAGAAGGTGAGAGGAGCCTTGCGCTTGAAAACAACATTACTACCGATAGAGCCAATTTAGGCAAAACCGGCGAGACATATCTTGTCACCTCAGACATGTACATGATAACAGATTCTAGATTCATTCAAAATGCACCGTTCAATGTCAAAGTTGATACGCTGCCGGTAAGGATGTGCTTTCAAAACGGTGTAGACTTTAGCAGTCCATTTACAGATTATACTGCTATTCCTCAAGATCTCAGAACACCAATAGAGGGAAAGGGCGGCATTGTATATCCTGATTACAGGCAGATCCCAGTCTTTGGAGCATCGCACTGTGAGAAAGATGCAGGCTTTGTACTGCTTGCAGAGATGGACGAGTCTGAGATTTACTCGCCCATCACACAACTTTCAATTCAATATGTGATTATAGGGGCAATAATCGTGATTGCAGTAGGATTTGTTTCATTTTTTGTAGCCAATTCCATCTCAAAACCCATTGTAAAATTAGCCAATGTTGCTGAAAAGATAAGCAAGGGGGATCTGGATGTACGGATCGAAGAGACAAAAACAACAAATGAAGTTTGGAAGTTATCCCATTCTTTCAAGACCATGGTGTTCAATCTCGGAGAGCTCATCAGACAAGTCCAAGACCTGAACCGACAGTTGAGAATCTCAAACGAGGAACTAAAAATAAAAGACAAGATGAAGGATGAGTTTATCAGCATCGCTTCTCACGAACTTAAAAATCCAGTCCAGCCGATTCTAGGGTTTGCCTACCTTGCAAAGAAGGGAAAGATTTCACACGAAGAGGCATGGGACGGAGTCTTGGAGCATGCAAGACGGCTGAAGCGATTGGCAACCGATGTCCTTGATGTCAGCAAGATAGAGAGCGGCTCCCTCAACTACAAGATGGAAAAGATCAGAATAAATCAAGTGATAAAAGAGGTGACTGACTCACTTCGAGTCAGTCTTGGAAAGGAAGTCTCGATGGTAACAGATCTTGATGTGCGCGATATTGAGATACTTGCAGACAGGGAACGAATTATCCAAGTTCTTGGAAACATTGTCGAGAACGCCATAAAATTTACAAAACATGGTACCATCAAGGTCTCAAGTTTGGCTGATATCGACTTTAACAAAGTAGAGATTACAGTTACCGATACTGGCGACGGCATATCTGGAGAGATCATGCCAAATCTATTTGGCAAGTTTGTCACGATGAGTGTCAAGGACGGCATGGAGCATGGAACTGGCTTGGGCCTCTTCATAGCAAAAAAGATAGTCGAGGCCCACAAGGGAGAGATTCATGCATACAACGCCAAGGAAGGAGCAACATTTGTGGTTACTTTACCAATAAATCAAGCAAAAACAAACTAGCTATTTTTAGAATCTGTCCTAGTTTCTCTCAACAACCTCGATGAGATCTTCTAGCTCAAACGGCTTTTCGATAAACTCTACACCATGAAGTTCTTTCAATGACTCAATTAGGGCTTCCTTGAGATACGCTGAAGCAAACAGTATCCTCTGCTTGGGATTGGTTGCACGGATCTGTTTTGCAAGATTGAGGCCGTCTCGTTTTGGCATTCTGTAATCTACTATGACGACATCAAACGGCCTGTCTGATTTTGTGCTCATGCGATATTCGTTATAGGTTTTCAGGCAATCCTCGCCGTCATTTGTGGTGATAACCTGATGATCCCTGTCTTCCAGTGCGATCTTGTACTGTAAAGCGGTGTGTCGTACGTCTTCTGCAATTAGAATCTTCATTACCTGCATAACACCAGTTTTGTTCTTAATTAGCCTTGTGCGGTCACTGCATTACACTGCAGTACATCAACAGTACAGATAAAATTTGATACATATTTCTACAAATCTTGAACGTATCATCAATCTTTGTCCTTTCATCATATCAGAATTAAATTTGGTTTGATAACAAAACCAGTTTTTCCCTCAACGAACCGTACAATGTAATGCAGTGCAAGCATTTTTCTTATCTAATATGTAATTTCAACTCAAAAATGTAAATGCAAAGAATAGATTTTCTGGTAAAGGAGAGTAAAAAAGATCTCAGAACCGATTCTTTCAGGCTCGAGAAAGTCGAGATAAATCATGAACCGATTCAAATAAAAAAAGAAGAATCACGCAGACAAGAAAATCAACAACCAGCGGTATCAGACAATCTCGAGTTCTTTACAGGATTTGCGTGGTGTCAGGTATTGATCTTCAAATCGTGGATTGAAGCCTCTGACAAATTGGTAAAGATGCAGGCAGAGAAAGGAGATGGTGCTATCGAGATGTCCTCGTTATACGTTGATGTTCACGAAGAGATCTTTACCAATCTTTTCAAATCACGATTGTATGCCTCGAACTTGGGAAGGATGATTAACGCTTCCATGCTGATGATGAAAAACTGGCAGAATCTTACCTACAGTTCCAGTTCAGACAACACGAATAATTCAAACAAGAACAAGTGAAGAGCATGGCCACAGTACAAGAACTAGACCCATTCAATATTCCGCTAAAGATGATTGATTTCTACACAGGAATCTCCAAGATATTTCCAGCCCTGTCATCGCTAAATGAGGTTACAATCGAGGCAACACCACATGAGATAGTCTTGCAAGTTGGCAAGGTAAGGCTGCTCAGATACACATCGTCTAATCTACCAAAGCATAAAGTTCCAGTCCTTGTAGTCTACGCTCTCATCAACCGTCCCTACATCCTTGATATGCAGAGCAAGAGCATGATCAAGAGCATCCTAGATGCGGGTTTTGACGTCTATCTGCTTGACTGGGGTATGCCAGACGTGGACGAGAGCACACTTACTATACATGACTATCTTAGATTGTACCTTGACAAGTGCGTTGATACTGTAAGAATAATGTCAAAATCTGAAAAAGTAACTCTCTTTGGGTACTGCATGGGAGGAACATTTTCTGCAATCTACACAGCGCAAAACCAAGAAAAGATAAAGAATCTCGTAACGCTTGCACCCCCGATTGACTGCAGCAAAGACACCACGGTCTTTGGATCGATATCAAAATTTCTTGACGCTGATCTTATAGTAGACACGCTTGGAAACATTCCGCCTATACTCCAATATCTGTTCTTTATGATGCTAAAGCCGTTCAAGCATTTTCTTGGCAAGTACTATGACGTCTCTCAGAGGATCTCAGACGATGTGTATGTCAAGGATTTTCTGCGAGTTGAAAAATGGCTCTGGGACACGGCTCCACTTCCAGGCGAGGTCTTTAGACAGTGGATCAAGGAAATATACCAAAAAAATCTTCTTGCAGAAAACAAACTACAGATTGGAGGACAAGTTATCAATCTTCAAAAAATAAATGTCCCCCTCTTGAACATTGTAGCAGAGTACGACCACCTTGTAACTCCAGAATCAAGCTTGGCTCTGAATGGATTTGTCTCAAGCAATGATAACACTAAGATGTCTTTTGCTACAGGTCATGTCGGTCTCTGTGCAAGCGCGTTTGCGCAAAAAGATGTCTGGCCCAAGATTGCCAAATGGTTGGAGGAGAGGTCTTGAATCTCAGATTCAGGTGTACCGAGTGTGACAGGCTGACTGAGAATTTTGAGGCCGCACTAGATGGTCCAGAGGGAAGATTTGATGGAATAATACAATACTGTCACTTTTGCGACGTTGGGTTTTACATGTTGCCCAACTCCGAGATTGAACTAGTCGAGATTGAAAAGCCTGCAGGGATGTCTAAAGAGATGGTATCTTCGGAGATTACTAGTTTGGCTGGGAGCACAAATGGCCTTATCTAAAAATTATACGCCTAAAATAAAAAGAGAAGCATCCATAGCAGAGTCTTTTGGCGTGTTAAATCCTACGATCCAAGCGATGCCCCATGCATACTTGAAACATTTTGAACAAAAGTCAGAAAAACCTCCAGTCATCATCGGTTGGTACTGTCGAAAATGCACAAATCTGCACAAACCAACCGAATCCTGTCCTCTGACCAATCTGAGAATGGAAACAAAGCTACGCTGATTCATTTTGAACAGATGATTCCTTAACCGATCCCATATATGCAAGAGAGTCCTAAAGACAGTGCAGAAAATCTAGGCATGGCAAACAACCCTTAAAAATACTATTTGTCCGTATTGAACCTAGGCTCCTCAATTCGTTTTGTCAGAAAGATAGTCGACAAGGTACTAGTCTCCCAAGTCTGGCGAAAAGGCGTTATCCACCTTCTGGATGAAGAGTACACATATCTTGCTCACCACAAGTCTCAATTAAGGCACTGATGGATACCATGCTTGATGATAATCTTGGCAAGGTAAGATGGAAGATAACAACAAGGGAGAAGGTAGTCATGATTACAATATTTCAAAAGAATGGAATCTTGATCCTCTCTAAAGACTCAAATGGAGACAGTGAAAAAATTATCCAGAAAATTCTAAAGCTCAAGTTTTAACATTTCAGGCTTGCATCTTTAGTAAATTTCCAAGATTATGTTTCAAAAAATACCAGTAACACTAATTTCCAGATTTTACGCGGTCGGATCAAAACAACGATCATGATGGTACCAGTCCCCCGAGCCTGCGCTTTTAAAACGAGGGTGTTAAACTAATTCACAAGATCTCTCTCCGGGGACCTATTGATTCTAAGGCATCCAACAAAGTAACTGATACAATAAATTCTAGAATTTATCTTGACTAAACTTAATATTGTCAAATAATGCAAAAAGATTGTGCTTCCTGAACGTTGTTCCGTTCGAGAAAATGGCAAGGATTGCCCCATGCCTCCGGAGTTTGTCATCTCTGTAAAATCAGATTCTGACGAGTATATGGTAGGAGTAACCTGCGACAGTCACAAGAAAATGTTTGGAGATAAACTAGAATCTCTGCAAAAAGAAGGCAAAGTTCCGCAAGGTTCTATTCATTTTGGCCAACTCAAACCAGTGGGTACAGCCTGCATCAAGATAGATCCTGACGACTTGATTCAGTTCTGACTTGGTAAATTGGTTTTTTACCGGAAAGCGAAAGAACAAGATTTTGCACTGCTATTTCCGCCATCTTTCTCCTAGTTTCTATGGTAGCACTCCCAATATGTGGAGTTATCACCACGTTTGATAGCCTAGTTAAAGGATTAGAATTGTCTATTGGTTCTCCTCCAAAGACATCCAAGGCAGCACCAGAAATGATTTTTCGTTTCAGTGCCGTAACCAAATCTTTTTCATTTATTATTTTACCACGTGCTGTATTTACTAGAAATGATGTTCGTTTCATTTTTTTAATCAATTTGAGATTGACTATTTCATGTGTCTTTGGAGTGTGTGGTGCATGAATGCTTACAACATCACTTCTTCTGAACAGTTCCTCAAGTGAGACATATTTGACATTCAACCTCTTTTCCATCTGAGCAGAAATTCTTTTTCGGTTATGGTACAAAACATTCATCTCGAAACCTCGTGCTCTTTTTGCTACTGCCATGCCTATCCTTCCCATGCCAAATATGCCCAGAGTCTTTCCATGCAGATCTGAGCCCAGAAACTCATAGGGTCCAAGAATGGTCTTCCACTTTCCTTGCCGAATAATTCTGTCTCCCTCATTTATCCTCCGAAAGAGATCTAGCATGAGAGCCAATGTGAGGTCGGCCGTAGCTCTTGTTAACACCTCAGGGGTGTAACTTACAACTATTCCTCTTTGTGAAGCTGAATTGACATCAATGTGATCGTATCCGACACTAAAGGTGGATATTGCCTTGAGTTTAGTTCCAGCCTTTACTATATCTGCATCAATCTTGTCATAGGGATAACAAATGAGGCCATCTACGTCTCTTATCTTGGATATGAGCAAATCTTTTGGCATGGGAATCTTGCCAGCATGGACCTCAACCTGGTATCTTTTCTTCAGTTCTTTTATTGCAAAGTCATGCAGGCTACGCGTAAGCAAAATTTTCATAGAGAAAAGCACTCAAAAAATCAATATAATAACTCATTTATAATAACTCTGTGTAGTTATATCCAATTGAAACACAAAGAAGAATTCGCAGTTTGTGTTCAATGCAGAAATCCTATTGAAAAATGTGTTTGTGTTTGTCCGTTTTGCGGCGAAAGGGACAAGTGCGAATGCGCTTTATTTGATGCTGCTACTGGCGGCTAGCTCACAGAAAGGAATCATAGCATTATTAATATCTGATGAAAATCTAGGTTCAACATGGCTTCAATAGATTTAACCTGGGTTATAGGTGGTCCTCAGGGCGGAGGCGTGGAGTCAGCTGCCAACATATTCGCTGGAGCATGTGCAGGTTGTGGGCTTCAAATTTTTGGAAAAAGAGAATATTATTCGAATATCAAAGGAGAGCATAGTTATTTTGGCGTAAGAATATCTGATAAGAAAATTCATTCCAATGTGACAGGCATCAATATGCTTGCTGCGTTTGATGCAGAAACAGTATTCAGACATGCAGATGATGTGTACAATGACGGAGCAATTGTATACGAGTCTGACCTTGAACACATCAAAACCGATGAAGTACCAACGCTTGACAAACCTTTCAAAACAAGATTGGAAAAGCAACTCTTGTCAAAAAATAAGTCACCTACTATCCAGGGAGTACTAGAGATAGCAAAAGAAAGGGGTGTTACCCTATATCCAATATCGTTTAAGACAATACTGTCTACCCTAGCAGATGAGATGAAAAATCCAGCAATTCGAGGAATGTTTAGAATGCTAAACGTGTTATCTGTATCTGTATCCATAGGCTTGTTGGGTCTTCCTCCAGACACTTTGCTCCGATCAGTGGAAGGTGTATTTGCAAGCAAACCAAAGATTGCAGAAATGAACAAACATGCAGCAAACTATGCATATAATTTTGCAACAGCCAAGTATCAAAAATTCAAGTATCAACTAACTAAAATTCAAAAAGATCCCAACACGATACTTGTCCAAGGATTTCAATCAACAGGTCTTGGAAAGATGGCAGCAGGGTGTAGGTTCCAATCATACTATCCAATTACACCTGCGTCAGATGAAAGTGTCTTCTTAGAATCTCATGAGACCTTTGATGTTGAAAATAATAGGCCGGGTTCTACCATAATCGTACAATGTGAAGACGAGATCTCTGCAATTGGAATGCTAATTGGAGCAGCACTAACCGGCACAAGAGCCGCGACCAGCACATCAGGACCTGGCTTTTCTCTAATGGCTGAAGCCTTAGGATGGGCCGGCATAAATGAAGTGCCAATAGTCGTTACACTTTACCAACGAAGCGGTCCCTCAACAGGACTTCCTACAAGGCACGGACAAGACGATCTACTTTTTGCAATACATGCAGGACACGGTGATTTTCCAAGAATTGTCTATGCCTCAGGAGACATTGAGGAAGGATTTTACGATACTGCAAAATGCTTCAATTTTGCAGAGATGTACCAGATACCTGTAATTCACATGATGGATAAATTCATCGCAAGTACTGTAGCCACTATAAAAAGATTTGATCCGACAAAGATAACTATTCAGCGAGGCAAACTCTTGCAAAAAATAGACGATGGGGAATACAAGCGTTTTACTCCATCTCAAGATGGCGTCTCTCCTAGGTCAAGGCTAGGACTGGAAAACGGCATATTTTGGAACACGGGGGATGAAAGCGACATTGAAGGACACATTTCAGAAGATCCAGAGAATAGGATATACAAAATGGACAAACGAGCAAGGAAGCTTGAGGTCGCACTGGAAACAATCCCAAAGGAGGATCAAGCAGTAAATCATGGCATTTCTGATTTTTGTATTGTAAGCTGGGGCTCTACTAAAGGCCCGATCCTTGACGCAATTGAAATGCTTAGAAAAGAAAACTATAACGTTGGATTTGTACAAATAAAACTATTGAACCCATTTCCCACAAATCATATCACGTCTTTGCTACAAAATACTAAAACCATCATAGATGTAGAGGCAAATCACTCTGCACAGCTTGGAAAATTATTGAATGAAAACTTGGACCGCAAAGTGGATTATTATATTGTCAAGTACACTGGAAGAGCAATGACTTGTTCAGAATTGTACGATTCTATTAAGAAGATCATGGATGGAAAAGCCCAAAAAAGGGAGGTGTTGTCGTATGGCGTCTAGTATGTCAGATTACAAGACCGAGGTGCACAACGATTGGTGCCCAGGTTGTGGAGACTTTGGAATTGTAAATGCCATCCAGATGGCATTGGCAGAAATGGAAGTACCTCGTCACAAGGCAGCAATATTTTCAGGAGTCGGTTGTTCTGGAAAAACATCGCACTATGTAAATGTCTATGGGGTACATACTCTACACGGCAGAGTTTTGCCCTTTGCTCAGGGTGCAAAACTTGCAAATCCAGAAATGACAATAGTAGCAGCAGGTGGTGATGGCGATGGACTTGGAATAGGAGCGGGTCACTTTGTTGCAGCAGGAAGAAGAAATGTTGACATGACTTACCTCATATTCAACAATGCGGTTTATGGTCTTACAAAGGGGCAGGCATCACCTACTCTCAAACTTGGATTGAAAACAAAATCGCTTCCAGAGCCAAACGTAAACCAATCAGTAAATCCAATTGCCTTGGCAATAGCTAGTGGTTTTACTTTTGTTGCAAGAGGATACGCATATGATGTCAGACAATTAAAAGACTTGATTATTGCAGCAATAAAACACCGGGGACTCTCTTTCCTTGACGTCTTGCAACCATGTCCTACCTATAATGACATCAATACAAGGGATTGGTTCGCAGGGATGGACAACATTGATGAGATAACAAAGAAACCTCGTCCAAGAATTTACAAATTAGAAGACACTGGATATGATCCAGTGGTGCATATTGATTCTCCAGAAGAAGAAAATGTCAAATTGACACAGGCTCTCATAAAATCAAATGAATGGGATGACAAAATTCCAACTGGCATTTTCTACAAAAATGAGATAATTGCTCCTTATGACGAAAGAATAGCAGATAGAATTCCAAATTATATTGAAAATCCCCCCGCTTATCAAGAGATAGAATCTAAAGGCAGGTCCATAACAGACATTTCAAAAATTCTTGATGGCCTTAGTGTCTAGAACCTATACAACAACATACCAGAAATCTTGACATTGGTGACCCAATTTGTTAAATTCAATTAACGAGAATGCTATAAGTTATTAGCATGTTGCACAGAAGAGTAGCTCTACATTGAATTTAGAGGAAGTAAACAAAATATTCCGCAAATCAATTATCAAAGGATACTTTGAGCCTAGCCTCCTAAATCTAGATTTCAAAAAATCAAACATAAAACATCCTACAATACGAGATGATGGTCTTATGCAAACAAATATGCTGCATCTCTTTTTTGATATTGAGACAGGTTCTGATTATCCAGATGGCGATGAATGGTTTATGGCAGAATTTCTCTTTCCTCATAACATCAAACTACCTGACAATCTGAAAGGTCCTGATTACTTTAGTACCATGTCTGTTGGCGAGGGCAAGAATTTTTGGAGACACAGAGAACTTATTAGATACAAATATGGCAAATCAAAAAAACTTGAAGAATCTCTTGATTTTATAGAAAAAAAATATCGAGAATTACATTCTATGCTTGAACCCTTAGAAAAAGAAATCAAATAATTTTCCATTTATCTTGGAAAATACGCAGTGATTTATTCTTCGCTACCGTAACTTACCTTCCATCTCTCGATTCTATCGTCAAAATGATATACAACATCAGAAATGTCTTTTGGCATTTTTTGTGGATCTAGGTGGTAAGGAAGAAGCTCTAAAACAAAATCCATCTTGTCAATTGAAGAGTCAAACAAGTTTTTATCGTCAAGATCTAACATGAACTTTACGTTTGGTTTACCAGTAAACTTCATGTAAACTCTAAGTGTTTTTCCTCCTCCACGCCTTCTTCTGAATTCTTTTAAGACTGCTTTGGTTTTGTCCCATCTTGCCCTTCCAAACCACTTGAAGAAATCCTCGTTAAATGCGAGTGGGAAAACAATATCTATCATGGTGCTAAAATCCTCATCTGGCTGTTCTTGTTTGTCCTCTTCTACTTGGAAAAGACTATTGAGCAGACTGTACAGAATTTCAAGCTCCCACGGAGATACACCATAAAATTTCAAGGAAAGGGGGGGCTTGGAGTTACTCATCTACAAGTACTTCTAAAAAATTCTAATTAAAGGTTCGATTTTGCTCAGGAATATAATATCTTAGTTCTGTTATCTGATTTCTAAATGGCTGTAATGTGACTTGCTATGTAAAACCTGACCAACTCATTTGCTCTTTTATACTGATGTTCGTAAGTTCCTATTTTTGCATAATAGATGTCATCTAAAATACTCTTTTCCTCCTTTGTTATCTTCTTGCCTAACAAATAATCGTAATTTGGACCATCATAAAATATTGTGTTGGCAAAGCCAAAGACTATGTCCAAGAAGAGGTTATCTCGCTGTATGATATTAGTATTATTTAGACGACCTGCTTCTCCAATGATACAATGCTTACTATTTTCCTGCCTTAGTGTATCTCTATCTACAGAGAATTTAATTCTGGATTTTTGTAATGGAGATAAATGATTCCACAACCAATCTATCTTGTTTAGATATTCTAACTCATGTACATCTACCAGATGGCTATTGTCCTTCCATGACATTGCCATGTACTGTATAGGCAGAGCATAAATTTAAGAATTAAACAACTACTGATTCTATTCCGAGGATCCCTATATCGTCAGGAGATATTTGAAAAGGTACAGAACGCCTGTGGCTCCTATGAAAAATACCATTGGTTTCCAAGCCAAGACTGGAAAACTTGGAGTCTTGAGCTGAACCTTGTAATTATCCACAACTGCCTTGACATACTTTCTAATTCTTTCATTCCAAATTTTGTACTCTATTTGGTGTTTTTTGAGCATAGATTCAACTTCGTATAAAACCGGTGTTCGCTGACAAAAGAGATGCTGTAAATAGTCTCTCGAGACCTCAACTTCTGCCTGTATGGCAACTAAACCCTTTTTCATCTCAAGAAGTCGTACGTGCATCTCCCATGGTTTTTTCAATTTCAGTGATAAGCCATGACCGATCTGAGTTGTCTGCTTGTGTTCAAACTTGACATGTGTGAAGCCCTCATGTGCAAAGATCTTTAACATCTCATCTACGCTCTTCCTTACAACAATGGTCAGTTGTTCTACCCCATTTGTGTCCACTTTGACCATTTCCTTCATTCCATCTAGAAGGGATATTGTCTTTGGATAGCGGGTGAGGAATTCCATGATCTGGCGTCAAATTGAGCTCTATTAAAACTATAGTTGTATCACATTCTCGTTCCTAGTCCACGAACATATACACACTGATCATGAGATATGGCCATCTCATCTTCTTGAATCTGCCTATCTGTGAGCGTCGCACCAGAATCTCGTATGAGAGCGGCAGGAATAGCCTCAGCGCCCTCTCCCATCTTGAGATTTGCAATTGACGCTAAATTGTCCGCAACAGCTTGCAATGTCACCTTGAGCGGATTCCCGTACAGATCTGTATGACCTCTACGATCTGATAATGGCTCAATTCCAGCGCACGCTATTGCAACTCCTACAGTACCAGTTCTTGCTGGCATCAATCTACTGTCTACTATGATAATCCCCACATGAACTTGGTAGGTGAGGAGAAATTTGCGCTTGAGTTGTTCTGCCACCTTGTAAGGATCATTAGGATACAAAATCACAGATCCATTTTTTGCATTGGATTTGTCGATGCCTGCATTTGGAGCCATGATATGATCAGACGATGTTATGACAAATCCTGGAACTCCGCCAAAGATAAGGTCAGATTCTCTAAGTATTATTTCAGCTATCTTTGGTTTGATATGAAACTTTGATGCAATTTTTTGAGCCTCAGAAGATGGCAAAACCTTGTCATATTCTACAATTCTCCCCTGTGAATTTGCGACATACTTGCTGGATACCACAATCACATCTCCTGTCTCTGGTCTTATTTTGTTGCCATCAAGATCTGACTTTAAACTTTCAAACAGATCAAATCTCTCAGTCTTTGGATTTGATTTTATTGGGAAAACTGAAAGAGCCATAGTAATTCATAACCGCATTTATTATTTAGCGTTCTGGGAACAATCGCTCATTTTGACAAATCTGCTGTTTGTTTTGAACGAGTCCTTCTTTTTATCAGGAAGGCAACTAATGCGCCAACAACTACTATCAGTATTCCATCCACCAAGAGATGCCAATCTATTGTGTTTGACGTCTCTGTATTTACCGCTGGAGGATTATTTTCAGAGGTTGTGTTCAAGGATGTCTGGTTTGTTTCTTGTGGTTGTCCCTGCATTACATAAAGTGGAAATGTCACTGCATCAAGTGACGTCGAGGTGGACTTTGAGATATCCGTATCATTTAGGTCAATCTCGATTTGGTATTTTCCGGGGTTGTCAAACTGGTATGGTATTCCTACCTTTCCTGCTATTGTTGAACCGCCAGGAAGCACAAAGACCGGACCTGTCTCATTTCTTATGATCATCTTATAGTAAATGTCTGCCCTAGGTGCTTTACTCTGTGGGTCGAGAAACTCGAGTAGAATTATGGTGGGCTGACCTGAGACAGGATTTGCAGGAGAAGTTGAGAGATCTACATATGCAAGTCCCTTACTTGAAAGTCTAATCTGAGGAGCTGATTCTTCTTGTGCAAAAACAGTACATTGCAGCATTGAGGCAAACACGATAAAAGCTAACAATTTTAAAAGTCTAGAAACCAATTATTTTTAAACGGCTATCAATGGAATGTAAAGGTTTGGGGCGGTACATTTCTGCAAACGTTTTAATTTCTAAATCATATCATTTCATTTGTTGAATATTACTGAAAAGATCCTAGCCAATGCATCAGGAAAGAACAGGGTTTCACCAGATGATGTTGTGTTTGCAAATGTGGACAAAGTAATGGTGCATGATGTGTCAGGACCAGGCGTAATTGCGGTATTTGAAAAATTAAAGAAAAGCGGAATGAAAATTGAGAAACTCTACAATCCAGAAAAAGTGTGGGTGGCAGAGGATCACTTTGTACCCGCAGCAGACAAAATATCTGCCCAAAACGTGGTATTATTAACGCAGTTTGTAAAAGACTATGGGATAAGAAAGCATTTCAAATATGGTATGGGTCAATATGGAATATGTCATACACTATCTCATGAAGAGGCCATGGTTCTACCAGGAGAGGTTTATGTTGGCGGAGACTCGCACACAAATACTACTGGGGCACTTGGAGCATTTGCTGCAGGGCTTGGCCATACTGATGTAGCATATGTTTTGTTAAACGGCAAGATCTGGTTCAAAGTCCCTGAAACACTATACTTTAAGCTAAATGGAAAAATGCCTGATTATGTAATGGCAAAAGATTTCATATTGAGGATAATCGGAGACATTGGAACAGACGGTGCTGCATACAAGACAATGCAATTTGGAGGAGGTGGCATCTCTGAAATGTCAATTGAGGAAAGATTGACTCTAACCAACATGACTACAGAAGCGGGAGCAAAAAGCGGAATAATTGAAACGGATCAAAAGATACGAGACTATCTAGCGCAACGAGGTGCTACAAACTACAAGGAAGTTCGCGGAGACCAAGATGCACAATATGCCAAAGTCTATGAATATGAGGCATCTGAACTCGAACCCATTGTAGCCAAGCCCTTTTCACCCGAGAACGTGACCGTGGCACGTGATCTATCGTCTACTACTCTTGACAAGGCATACATAGGATCATGTACAGGTGCAAAACTTGATGACCTCAGGGCAGCAGCAAAAATTCTCAAGGGAAGAACGGTGAAGATTAGAACAGAGGTGCTTCCTGCTGCAATATCCATCTTTAGAAAGGCGATGGATGAAGGTCTAGTGAAAATTTTCATGGATGCCGGAGCGATGGTAGGCCCTCCAACATGCGGTGCCTGTTGTGGAGCACACATGGGCGTCTTAGCAAAAGACGAAGTATGCATAAGCACCACAAACCGAAATTTTCCTGGCAGAATGGGTCATGTTGATTCAAAAACTTACCTTGCTTCTCCCCTTGTTGCAGCTGCATCTGCAGTAACAGGAAAGATAACTGACCCGAGAGATCTCAAATGAAAGGCTCTGTAATAAAATATGAAAGAGATAACATCGATACAGATGTGATTCTTCCTGGACCGTATCTAAAAATTCATGACTACAACGAGCTTGCAAAACACGCCATGGAAGGAATTGACAAGGATTTTCACAAAAAAGTAAAACCGGGCGATTTCATAGTTGCAGGTAGAAACTTTGGCTGCGGCTCTTCAAGAGAACATGCTCCAATTGCACTTGCCTACTCGGGAATCAAGGCAGTTGTGGCAATCTCATTTGCTAGAATATTTTACAGAAATGCAGTAGACGGAGCGTTCTTGCTACCAATAGAGGTGGATGAGGATACTTACAAGGATATATCAGAAGCAGACCAGCTTGAGATTGAGACATCTAAAAACGAAATAAGAAACCTAACAAAAAACAAGACCTACACGATGAAACCATTTCCTGAATTGATAGGGAAAATAATTGCAGCAGGTGGACTGTTCAACTACAAGCCTTAGAAACGAGTAACCTGACAAATTGTTTGTTATACCATTATATCTCCGATCTGAAGGTGAATAATAGATGTCAAAAACCTTGTTTGAAAAAATTTGGGATTCGCACGTTGTAATAGATGAAGGGAATGGCCGTTCTCTCTTGTATGTGGACCGACACCTAGTGCACGAGGTAACCTCGCCTCAAGCTTTTGATGGCTTGAGAATGAGTAAGAGAAAAGTACGACGGACAGATCTCACTTTTGCTACAATGGATCATAATGTACCGACAAGTAACAGGTCGCTTCCCATAATAGACCAAACCTCTGCAACGCAAGTGAAGGCACTGGAGAGAAACTGTAAAGAATTTGGAATCGAACTTTTTGATATCAATAGTCCAGATCAAGGAATAGTCCATGTTATTGGACCAGAACTTGGAATAACTTTGCCTGGCGCCACAATAGTTTGTGGAGATAGTCACACTTCGACACACGGTGCCTTTGGGGCCCTTGCGTTTGGTATTGGTACAAGCGATGTAGAACATGTATTGGCAACCCAGTGTATATGGATGGAAAAGCCAAAGACCTTTGAAATTAGAGTGGAGGGAAAGAGAAAGAACCCTCATGCGATAACCGCCAAAGATATCATGCTCTCAATAATAAAGAAATTAGGTACCGCTGGGGGAACTGGTACCACATTTGAGTATAGGGGAGAAGCAATCTCTGAACTAAGCATGGAACAGAGAATGACAATATGCAATATGTCAATTGAGGGAGGTGCAAGAGCAGGTCTTATTGCGCCTGATGAAAAAACATTTGATTATCTGCGAGGAAGAAGGTACGTTCCAGACAATTATGACAAGTTAGTAGAATATTGGAGGGAAAATCTAAAGACCGATAATAACGCAAGATTTGACAAGATCTTTACACTACACGTAGACGATATCTCACCTCAAGTAAGCTGGGGAACAAACCCGGCAATGACCATAGATGTTACAGATAAGGTTCCTTTCCCAAAAGAATATGCAAAAGGTAACCCTGAGGAAGAAAAGGCGGCAGCCAAGGCATTGCAATACATGGGACTAAAACCAGGAACTTTGATTACAGAAATTGAGGTAGATCGAGTCTTCATAGGTTCTTGTACAAATTCAAGGTTGGAAGACTTGACTGAGGCAGCAAAGGTTGTCAAGGGACAGAAAGTTTCGTCAAAGGTGCGGGCAATGATTGTGCCAGGGTCTCAACATGTAAAAAAACAGGCAGAAGAGTTGGGTCTTGACAAGATCTTCAAAGATGCAGGTTTTGAGTGGCGAGAATCTGGATGTAGCATGTGCCTTGGAATGAATCCTGATATTTTAGCTGCAGGGGAGAGATGTGCCAGCACCTCTAATCGTAACTTTGAAGGTAGACAGGGCTCAGGAGGCAGAACACACTTGGTCAGTCCAGTCATGGCAGCTGCTGCTGCAATCAAAGGACATTTTGTTGACGTACGGGAAATGGATCTGAACTAGAATATGGAGCCCTTTACAAAAATTCGGAGTATTGCTACTCCGCTAGACAAGGTTAATGTTGACACGGATCAGATTGTTCCCAAACAATTCCTAAAACTTATTCAAAAGACAGGTTTTGGCCAATATCTCTTCTATGACTGGAGATATGAGAGAGATGGGAAACCACGTATGGATTTTGTCTTAAACGATCCTAAATACAAAGGCTCGAAGATACTGCTAACAAGAAACAATTTTGGGTGCGGTTCAAGTAGAGAACATGCTGCCTGGGCAATTCTGGATTTTGGATTTAGAGTGGTTATCTCTACCTCGTTTGCGGACATTTTCTATAATAATTGCTTCAAAAATGGCATACTTCCAATAACAGTAGGTGAAAACTCATTGCAGAAATTATTTGAAAGCAAATCTGAAATTGAGGTAGATTTGGAAAAACAAACCATAAAAAGTTCTGATACTATTGTGTCTTTTCATATAGAGCCACATTGGAAGAGGATACTTCTTGAAGGTCTTGATGATATAGCGGTCACGCTAAAATATGACGAGGCAATCTCAAAGTACGAGAACTCTCACAAAATATCCGATCCTAAATCTTTTTAATTATTTCATCTACCACGTCTTTCTCTCTTTCAACACGACTTGGCGAGTCAACGTCTATCCATGGGTGCTTACCGATGTCATAAGAGCTGATTTTGCCTTCTTTGGAAAGCGGTTGTAGGATGTCATATGACAGATTCATTTGTTTTCTGGTCTTTTTTTGTTTTATGATTCTCAGTATTTTTGAATCAAGTACATAGATACCTAAGCACTCGGCCATTTCGAGCTTTATGATTGGCTTTTCCTTGAACTCAACTATGATTCCGTCCTTGACTACTGCGTAACCAGTCTCTTCCTTTCTGTACTTTCTAGTGGCTATGGTTGCCAGGATGTTTTTTTTCTTGTGGTATTGATACATGTCATTGACATCAAGGGGTGTCAAGTTATCTACAAACCAGAGCAGGAATTCAGACTCGCTTCTCATTATCTTCTTGAGATGCATAAGATCCCCCCCAGTTCCGCTCTGTGAATCTTGGATGAACCTAAGCGGTTTTTTTATATCTCTCTGATTTTCAAAAAATCTCTCAATTTGCTTGCCTAGGCCCTTGAAGTCTGCAAGTATGATTACCTCATCAATTATCTTAAACGAGGAAAGATGTCTGACTATATGGGAAATAAGGGGCATTCCATGAATTGGTATCATTGCTTTTGGAATATAGTCAGTAAATGGTCTTCCGCGCGTTCCACGCCCACCGGCCAGAACTACAGCTTTCAAAGCTATCGGTAAGACTTTTGCTTTCTTCTTCTGGCGCCAGGTCCGCCAAATTTCTTTGGTTCTTTTCTCCTGTCGTCGCCGCTAAGTAAGTGCTTATCGTATTCTGCAAGTTTCTTTTTTAGATCTTCTCGAACTGATCTTGTAAAAGGATGATCTTTTGGTTCTTTCCTTGTTTTTGTCCACCCTGTCAAAGCTCTTGATATCGCAACAGCGCTGGCATATGATTGACCCATGTATCCTCCTCCGCGCACCTTTACTGCAAGGTCTACCTTGTTTCGTAGATCGCCTGTAATCTCAAGAGGCGCAAGTATGACTTCTCTTGCAATCTCTTGTTGAATCATTTCTACTGGTACATTGTTGATTCTAACCCTACCTGCTCCCTTTGAAATGAAAGCGTGAGCACGTGCCGCCTTTCTTGATGCATAATAACTTTCAATCTTTGCCATTATTCATGCCACCCTACTGTTCTGCCCAAATCTCCAAGAGTAGTATAATACGGTGCGGGCTTGCGAATTTTTGCATCATCAAACTGTATTGTCTTTTTTGATTTTAATTCGTTTGGAACTCCTAGATATGCTCGCAGTCTTTTCAATGCTGTCTGACCTGATGGCTTGTTTTTTGGGAGCATTCCACGTACCATTTTTGTGATCATGGTATCGGGTCGACGAGGATGGAACGGTCCAAATTTGGGGTTTGTAATACTTGCAATCTCAAGAAACTTTCTGTATTCTTCAATTACCATTTCCTTGCTGCCACTAAACATGATGTTTTCTGAATTTACAATTGAGACTCTGGAACCATTTATCAACATCTTTGCAACATGCGAACATAATCTACCGGCAATCTGATTTGTACCGTCTACAATCACATCTTGTGTTTTCTTT
>JAGWGO010000005.1 GCA_028867395.1 Nitrososphaerota archaeon
TGGTGTCTTTGATATCATACACCCCGGACACATACATACACTGAGAGGTGCCAAGGCGCTTGGAAACGTATTGGTGGTTGTGGTTGCAACAGACAGCACGGCACAGAAGATGAAAAAGCGCATTCCACTTCACAACATGGACCTTCGACGAGACCTTGTAAGTTCCCTGTCAATGGTAGACCACGCAATGGTGGGTCATGAGGGAGACATATTCAAGACCGTTGCCCGAGTTAGGCCAAACATTATCGCCCTAGGCTATGATCAGATTCACCAAGAAAAGTTCATCATAGATGGCTGCAAAAAAATTGGCGTCGACGTTTCCATTGCAAGACTCCAGTCTCCAATACCTGACATCAAGAGCTCAAAGATAGAAAGCGAGTACGGCAAGTCCATTTACGGAATATAACCTACTGAACTGGTTTTGGTTTTACGTTTACGCGAATTGTAATCTGAGATCCTGTTGACAGTTTTGTAGACTTTTTGATGTTCTCTTTTGAGATTAGTTCAATTACCGAGTCATCATGGTGAGTTCTTTCAAGCAAAATAAGTGCGGCATCTATGCTGTTGTTTACTCTGGCGGGATAACATTTGACCCACCCGTATGTTCGCTTGCCGTCTGAGAATCCGTTTACCATTATTGCAGGATATGCGTCAAGTGATCGTTTTCCCTCGATAAACTCCTTGTCCTTTAGCTTTACATTTAGAGTTCCAGGAAACGGAACGTACCCAAGTTTTGATTTGAATTGCTTTGTGTATCCTTTCATGGACATGTAGTATGCCCCCTCACCCATCCCGGAAATTATCACGCCCTTAAACTCTACATATGATGGTGATGTTTCAAGAGATGACTTTAGAGTGGAAAAAATTTTTGACATCTCTGCGTGACCTTTTGTTGTGATTCTTACAGATACTCTCGGTCCTGAACGGAGTCTCTCGATATATCCATCGGATTCCAGCTCAAGAAGATGTTTTGATGCTGCCTGCTGCGACTTGCGTATGGATTTCCCAAGAGACGATGTTGTGATTGGAACAAAGTTGTAGCGTGCTCCCTTGGCAAAAAGTTCTGCAAGTGTTAGAATGTGTTGTAGCTTCAGTTCCGGCATTGGTTTTATGCAATACCAAGCTCTGTAAATGTTTTCAGTGTCATGCCATCAGTTGACTTGAGATTTGCCATCCTGTGCCCTATGACACACTCTATTCCCGCTTGTTTGGCAGAATCAATGAGTCTCTGAGTTATGATACCGTCAAGCACTAGATACTTTATTCCAGAGCCTGGAGAGAGTTTTGAGACCACTTCGCTAACAGGTACCTTGAAGACGTTGTTTAGTCCCTCATCTAGGGCTACTGCCTCCAAAGACTCGTTGAGGTCCGGATATACCTTTCTTGCAACGTTTGCTATTGGCTCATCTTTTGGATCCTGAAGCCTTGGTTTTGCAGTCTCCTTTTTCATCTCTTCAGCAGTCTCCTTGAGAGTGTCTGCAATCTGGATGGGAGTCAGTTCTTCTACCTCAACACCTTCTGGTGCGCGGTGAACCACGTCTACATTTACAAGTGATTTTAGTTCTTTTAGTATAAAGCCTCCTGCCCTATCACCGTCAAGGAATGCAACTACTTTTTGTTTTGAATCGCAAAGTGACTTGATTGACTCGTCGATTCTTGCTCCCTCTATTGCAAGCGCGTTGTCAAATCCAGCCCTCAATAGATTTATCACGTCTGCTCTGCCCTCTACCAAAATTATCCATGGTGAATCAAAAACTCCAGAACCGCACGCAAGTTTCTCTTTTCCAAATGTAGTTAGTTTGCCAGAGGATGTTACTTCTTGCACATCCTTTAGCATCTCCTCTCCTTCGCTGATTGTCTTTGTAGACCACTTTTGTACAATCTGTTTTGCTCTGTCAACAATCTCCTTTTTCTTTGCAGAGCGGACGTCCTCTATTGCTTCAAGTTTGAAATGAGCTTGGAAGGGACCGACCTTGTCTATGCTCTCTATTGCAGCTGCAATGAGTGCAGCAGTATTGATATCAGTACTCATTGGTATCAGTGCATCTCCTTTTGTTTGATTAGTCGTACTCGTAGCGTTGACTTCTATCCTACCCACTTTGGACACCTTCTGAAGTTCGTTTAGGTTCATCTCTGGCCCAAGCAGTCCTTCTGTCTGGCCAAAAATTGCGCCTATGATATCGGCTTTTTCAACGAGCCCATCGACGTCAAAGCTGAGCTTAACGTGATACTTGACAATTCCTGTATATGGCAAATCATTAACCTCTTAATTTTTTATCAATTTACTTTCAAAAAGGGCAGATATAAGTGCTTATTGCCAAGCCCTCATATTGGCTTGTACAATGAGAGATCCTCAACATGTCGTACCTTGCCTTTTGTTATGGCAGTTAGTTTTCGTCTAAATGAGAGATCGACTGTCATGCGGTGCTCTAGTTGTGAGAGGATCCTCTTTGTGAGATACGATCCCTTTCTGTCAGAATCTAAAAGCAGTATCAGTCTCTTGTACCCAGAGACCGAGTCTGCAAACTTTGCCAAGCCCTTGAAATTGTGAAACTGGCTTACATTGCCTGAAAAGCCGAAGTGCTGGAGTGCCTCCGCGTCCTTTCTTCCCTCCACTACTACGACGCTATCTTTTTTTGAGTTTAGTGATCTGATGAGGTTATAAACCTCAGATATCTCCGACTCGTTAACCTTCACGGTTTTACTTGGAATTAAACATATTAAGCAATTTTCAAGAAATTCTTCCATGCCTGATGTATTGGCAATTCAGAACACCAGAAACGAAGGAATTGGAACGCTTGGAAGGCTGTTTGAACAAGACGGTTTTGACATCACAGTAGTTCTTGCAAAAAAAGAACCAATCCCAAAATCAAGACCAAATGTCATAGTCATACTTGGAGCCCCAGAGAGTGCAAACGACGACTTGAACTATCTAAAAAAGGAGATTGAATTGATACAGGATGCAGTAAAAAAAGAGACGCCGATACTTGGAATATGCCTTGGGTCACAGCTTATCGCAAAGGCATTTGGCGCAAGAGTATACCAAGGCAAGAGAAAAGAGATTGGATTCTATCACGATATAGAGTTTGACAATGTCTCCCAGTCAAGACTCTTTCAAGGAATGAAGAGTCCTGTCACGGTATTTCATTGGCACGGCGACACGTTTGATCTTCCACCCAATGCGATCAGGCTCGCGCACTCTAAAGAGTATCAAAATCAAGCAATCAAGATAGGAAGCGCAGTAGGCGTACAGTTCCACATGGAAGTAGATGAGCAATCAATACTACTCTGGCTTGAAAAATCAAAGGACGAGCTAAAATTTATCCCATACATAAGACCTGAAGAGATAATCAGGAATATACCAAAGAACATAGATGCAGTTGAGAACAACATGAAACTGTTTTACCGAAACTTCAAGTCAGAGTTTGATCTCTGACAAAAGTTTAATATAATGACACCAAGACTCGGATCTCGTTATGAGCACAGTTACAAAAATTTTTGAAGAAACAATATCAACCGATCACAAGGTAATTACCGAAGATCTCTCAAAAGCAGTTTTGAAAAAGTATGGAATCAAAGTTCCAGGATACGCACTTGTAAACAATGCCAAGGAAGCAACAAGGGCAGCAAAGAAACTAGGATTTCCACTTGTCATGAAGGTAGTCTCTCCACAAATTCTTCACAAGACAGATGTTGGAGGAGTCAAAGTCGGCCTGCAAAACGAGAAGGAAGTAAAGAAGGTCTTTACCGACATGTACTCAAGGCTCTCAAAGAAGAAAGGTGTTCATCTAAAAGGCATTCTGCTTGAGAAGATGGTCCCACAAGGAGTTGAGATAATTGTAGGATTGCAAAATGACCCACAGTTTGGTCCTGTCATCATGGTAGGACTTGGCGGAGTTCTCACAGAGATATTCAAAGACGTAGCATTTCGAATGCTGCCAATTACAATCGACGATGCCAAGTCAATGCTCACAGAGCTAAAGGGCTCCAAAATACTTCAAGGATACAGGGGAAGTAAGCCAATCGACCTGACCATGTTAGCAAAGGCATTGGTGCAGATTGGAAAGATTGGGGTTGACAACGCATCATACTTTGACAGCGTCGACTTTAACCCAATTGTAGTATATCCAAAATCATACTATGTTGTAGACGCAAAGATAATTCTAAGAAAAGATGGCAAGAAGGACTCGATATCAAAGTCCCACCCAAACATCGAGTTCATGGAGACATTTTTCACACCCCAGTCAGTAGCACTGGTAGGTGCATCTGCAACACCAGGCAAGGTAGGAAACTCTGTTCTTGACAGTATCGCAAAACACGACTACAAGGGCAAGGTCTATCCCATAAATCCAAAATCTGAAGAGATTCTTGGAATCAAGTGTTATCCAACTCTTGAGGCAATCCAAGATCCAATTGATCTTGTTGTCGTATGTGTAGACCTTTCTGTCACGCCACCAATTCTTGAGACTTGTGCTAAGAAAGGTATCCACAATGTTGTGATTGTGTCAGGTGGAGGAAAGGAGCTTGGAGGAGAGCGAGCTGCATATGAAGCAGAGGTGAAGAAATTATCTGAGCAGCACAAGATTAGAATCATTGGTCCAAACTGCATTGGCATGTTCAACGCAGCAAACAGACTTGACTGCGCATTCCAGGGTCAAGCAAGAATGGTTCGTGCAAGGCAAGGTCCAGTAGCACTGTTATCACAAAGTGGTACGATGGGAATTAGCTTCCTTGAGACTGCAGACACTTTTGGACTATCCAAGATGGTATCATATGGAAACAGATCAGATGTTGATGAAGCAGACATGATCTGGTACTTGGCAAATGATCCACAAACCAAGGTTATAGCACTTTATGTCGAAGGATTTGGCGATGGACGCAAGTTCATAGAGACTGCAAAGAGAGTAATGAACGAGAAGAAAAAGCCAATTGTAATTTGGAAGAGCGGAAGAACAACACTTGGAGCAAAGCAAGCAGCATCACACACAGGTTCTCTTGGAGGCTCTAATGCAATAATTATGGGCACATTCAAGCAAGCAGGAATAATCTCAGTTGATAGCTATCAAGAATTGGCATCAGTTGTAAAGGCACTTGCGTGGCAGCCAGCTGCAAAAGGTCCTCGAGTCGGACTAGTAAGCAACGGCGCAGGTCCAATGATTGGAGCAATCGACCAATTTGAAAAGTACGGCTTGGAGCTTGGCAAGGTAACCGAGTCCACCCTAAAGGCTATGAAGGAACATTATCCACCAACATATGTCATTGGAAACGGCAACCCTGCCGACGTAACAGGCGGTGCCAATGCAGACGATTACAGGTTTACAATTCAAAAGTTCATGGACGACCCCAACATCGATATCGTAATGCCATGGTTTGTGTTCCAAGATGACCCACTGGAAGAAACCATCATAGATCATCTTGGCGAGTTTACAAAACAAGGTAAGAAACCACTGCTAGTTGGTGGAAATGGCGGTCCCTATACGCAAAAAATATCCGCGCTAATTGAGAAGCACCAAGTCCCAGTCTATGACGACATTAGAAACTGGGTAGCCGCTGGAGCCGCACTGTATCAATGGGGAAAGCACAAACCAGACAAGGTTTAATTTCCTCATAGTTTGGAGTTTTCACATGTCATTGGTTAATGTTTCCAAGTCAGATGGAATCTGCACAGTCAAGATAAACAGACCAGACAAGCTCAATGCCATGAATATGGAAGTTGCAAATGATATCGTCAAAGTTTTCAAAGATATAGAGACTGACGACTCGGTAAAAGTTGTAATTCTTACAGGCGAGGGTGACAAGGCATTTTCTGCAGGCGCAGACATTGCATACATGTCAACAATTACTCCAATCGAGGCAGAAGCATATGCAAAGGTTGGACACTTGCTGACATCTACAGTAGAAAACTGTAGCAGGCCAACAATTGCCGCAATCAACGGATTTGCACTTGGCGGCGGATGTGAGCTTGCACTTGCATGCGATATCAGAATTGCTGCCGATACTGCAAAGATAGGCCAGCCAGAGGTAACAATAGGAGTCTGCCCAGGCTGGGGCGGAACTCAAAGACTGCAAAGAATCATCGGAATATCTCAGGCAAAAGATCTTATCTATACTGGAAGAATGATAAAATCAGACGAGGCAAAGGAGATGGGACTTGTCAACAAAGTAGTCGAGATTGCAAAGATCTCAGAAGAGGCCACAAACATGGCAAAGATGATTGCGCAAAACTCTGCAATGGCAGTAAGGATGTCAAAGGTTGCAATAAACAAGGGAAGAAACTCGGACATTGACACCGGGCTTGCGCTCGAACTTTACACATGGGGACTGTGCTTTACACACCCAGACAGGACCGAGAGAATGACTGCCTTTGTCAACAAGTCAAAGAAATAGGTCCCTCTCATCTTTTACCCCTACATTCTATTTGATTCCTAATATGCCCGGTAGGAAAAGATTATTATAATTTAAAGAACGAAATAAATCCATGAGCAATACTCAGGCAACAAAACTGATTACAATCACGCCAAAAGCTGCAGAAAAGGTCTCTGCCTTCATGAAAGAGGAAGCAGAAAAGCCAGAATTTCTGAGAGTTTACGTACAAGGAGGCGGATGTTCAGGATTGTCCTATGGAATGGGCTTTGAGAAAAAGTCCGAAGAAGACGATCTTGTAATTGAGGAGAACGGAGTAAAGATGCTAGTTGATAGTTACAGCGCCGACTATCTCAAGGGCGCAAGCATTGACTACATCGAGAGCCTAATGGGCGCTGGATTTAAGATAAACAATCCAAACGTAACCAAGTCATGCTCTTGTGGTCACTCGTTTAGCACCTCTTAAATTAACGTCTCTTAATTTTTATTTTTCAATATCTACTGTAAAGAATTTTTTCTATACCGTAATGAGTGTCATGGTAGAAAGGACATGCGGCACTTTGCGTATATGACCTGTGATTATCTTTTCAAGAGTTGACGAATCCTCGCTTTCCACTTCGACTATGACATCGTACAGGCCAAGAACTCCTGTAACATTTTTGATCCCCTTTACCCCTTCAAGTTTTTTTATGATATGTGATTCTCTTCCAGTCTCACAATGAATAGCTACAAACGCTTTTGTCATGCCCGTGCAAGAAAATTACTTGTTTAAGGCCAGAGGCCTCTAGCTTCGTATGCTTCTAGGACTCTACCTACTGCCAGCACCATGCTTGCCTTTCTCATGTCAACATTGTGCTTCTTTGATAGCGCAAATGTGTCGTTGAATCCTTTTACGATGTGGTGCTCCATCTTGCCTGCTACCTCGTCAAATGTCCAATAGTATCTCTGGAGGTTTTGAACCCACTCTAGGTACGATATGCATACACCGCCAGAGTTTGCCAAGATGTCTGGAACTACCATTATCTTGTTTCTGTGCAATATCTCGTCAGCCTCCGGAGTTGTCGGGCCGTTTGCAGCCTCTGCAATAACTTTGCAATCAACATTTTTTGCAACCTGTGGAGTGATCTGGTTCTCAAGTGCTGCTGGAACTAGGATGTCACATGGTGTGGTAAGAAGTTCTTCAGTTGAGATCTTTTTGCTTCCCGGATATCCTACCACGCTACCACTCTTTGTCTTGTAATCAAGCACCTTCTTGGCATCAAGTCCCTTGGTATTAATTATAGAACCTCTAGAATCGCTTACTGCAATTATCTTTGCGCCCATCTTCTCGATATACTCTGCTGCAAATGTTCCTGCATTACCGTATCCTTGAATCACCACTTTTGCACCCTTTAACCTCAGGCCTAGTTTCTTTGCTGCCTCTCTTACACAGTATGATACTCCAAGACCTGTTGCAACATTTCTTGCTTGAGAGCCTCCTATTGGAATTGGTTTTCCTGTAATTACAGCAGGCTCTCCCTGTCCGTGCATCATGCTGTATACATCCATAATCTGTGCCATCTCCTTTCCTGTAGTGTAAACGTCTGGAGCAGGAACGTCTTTTCCTGGGCCTATTATCTCAGATATAGCATAAGCATATCTTCTTGTGAGTCTCTCTTTTTCTCCTGCAGAGAGTCTCTTTGGATCACAAATGATTCCACCCTTTCCGCCTCCAAAAGGCACATCCACTATAGAACACTTCCAAGTCATCCACATTGATAGTGCCTTTACCTCTTCGATTGTAACATCTGGATGATAACGAATTCCACCCTTGAACGGACCTCGGAAATCATTATGCTGTGATCTGTATCCCGTGAAAACTCTAATTCTTCCATCATCCATCTTTACTGGAAGGGAAACTGTCAAAACTTTTTTTGGGCTTGCAAGCATCTCGTGAATGCCAGGATCAAGCTTTAGAATTTTTGATGCAGATGCTAACTGTTTCAGTGCATTCTGCCATGGATCTATCTTGGTCAAACCCTACCCATATGTCTCACGAGGTATTGTATTTAAATTTGTTGAGAACAGATCGCGTGTTTTATTTCGAGGGTTGTTTCGAACCTTGATCGGTGTTTTTGCCACCAAGTTTTGATGATATCTGATCTCGTAGATCATCGTCTGTCCTGTTTGTCGGGTCTATCCCTAGAGTCTTTGCCATAAACTCTAGTTTTTGTCTCTCGGTAGTTGCAGGACCCTGTATTGGTATGCCAATCTCGCCTTTTGCCCTCTGAATCTCATTTTGCACAGTTCCCTTTGTCTTGTTAAATTCTCCTACAAGTTTTCCAAGTTTTCTTGATGCCTCTGGCATGCGTTTTGTTCCAAGCAGCATCACAAGGGCAACAAATGCAATAACTATCCAATCATTTCCCATGATAGTAAGGGAGAAATCAGTCACGTCATAATTTGAGCCGTTTCCGAAATTAAAGCTTTAGACTATTTGTAGGCAGCAACTATCACTGCGCCACCCATCATCCCAGTATCAAACTCTACTCTTGCAAACTTTTCAAGAAGCAGCAGTTCAAGTTTCTTGTTTTGTGGCCAGAACTTGTATGTATCATAGAGAGCAGCAAATTTTAGACCTAGCTTGCCTCCTGCAATCAAGGCAATTACTGGTAGAATAGCACGAAGATAGAATGAGACCCCCATCCGAATTAATGGATTGTCTGGCTTGCCAAGGTCCACAATAACAAAGCGCCCCCCCTTTTTTAGGACTCGGTGAATCTCAGATATTGCAATTCGCAAGCTTATTGCGTCACGCAACGAATAACCACAAAGGACGGCATCAAAGTTCTCATCCTTGAAAGGCAGGTGCTCAAAGACTCCACACGTAAGAGAGGGAGGTTTTGCAAAAAGCCTCCCAGTGTTTTTTAGCATGGGGCGTAGTGGATCGTAAAGTGATATCTCAAGGTCATCATCACAAAGATTCATCGCAGTCTTTGACATGTTTCCAAATCCAGAGCCTGCATCAAGTATCTTGTCTCCCTTGTTTACTCTGCCTCGAATTCCATTTTCTCGAAACTGGCGGTCTTTGCCTAGCGAGATAAACGAGTTTACTTTGTCATATACTGGAATTATCTGCTCCAGAACATCGAGCACTTGACCCCAGCTGCTTCCAAGACCCACAAGGATCTGAAAAGTGGTGCATATTATATGTCAATCAGGATTTCATCTCCGACAAGACTGCGCTTATTCCATCCTGATACGATTGATATGCCAAGTTGCAAATCTTTGAAATCTTAGAGTTTGATGTTTTAGTAGACGTGGTAAGAAGTGTTACAAAGTCAGAACCCAAGGCTGCTTTTGCAAGAAATGACGGAATCGTTCCAGGTTTGTTTGCGCCTATCTTATCGCATACAAAATTTACAAACTCTGTGAACATGACTGGGTTTGAATCAGTCACTACAAATTTCTGATCTGTCTGATTTTTTTCTGCAATTGATACCAGTGCAGATACGGCATCTTCCAAATGGACAAGGCTCCTAAAGTATTTTCCAGAACCCAAAATCTTAAACGAGTTTCTTTTCAGTCTTTCAATCATCATCGATTTGAACCAGCCTCCATTTCCATACACGTCACCAAGATAGGCCACGGTAAACGGTATCCCAAATTGTTTACAGTTCTCTTCAAGATAGTTTTGGGCCTCTATCCTGATTTTTGCATAGTCTGTGTTTGGATTGAGAGGCGTGTTCTCATCTATTGTATTTCCCTTTGTGTCTCCAAACACACCAAGGCCTGAAACGTAGACAAAAAATTTGGTCTTGTCTTTTATCTTGCTAAAGATGTTTACAGTGCCATCCAAGTTTACTCTTTTTTGTATCTTCTTGTCCTTCTCTCCTGGCCAGACTGCTGCGAGGTGATATACAACATCATACGAGTCGTCTTCAAAATCAAAGTCAGGATACGTGATATCCCCTACGACCGTTCTTGCCTGAGGATTGGTGGTCTTTCCTTGGCGCACAAACGCTGTTACCAAGTCTCCCCTCTGCACTAGTCTATCGACAAGTCTTGTTCCTACAAACCCCGAAGCTCCTGTGACAAGTACTGCCAACATTGCAGTTAGGCATTTTCCTGCTTAAAGGTTTGACCGCAAGTAGAGTTTTACTTGCAACCAAAAATTAAATCAACCCAACACATTCTTGTTAGCTAGTGCAAACGTGTCCCAAGTGCAAGGCCAAGATCGAAGTCCAAAAGACATTCAACCAAAAAATTCTATTCAGCTGCACAAACTGCAAGATAGAAGATGTCATAGATTACAAAAGAAACATCGACGAAGCATATCTAGAGTTCCTGCTAAAGTTTGACAGTGGAAGCATACCGACCAAGAAAGAGTCTGAGACCTCGCTTGAAAAAGAGGGTCTGCTGCAAAACGAGGGTGCGATAAAAAAGATGATTGGAAAGACAAAGATTGATGAGCTTACCAAGTCGATCCTGTTTTCAAAAAAACACTTTGTCTCATACTTTAAACAAATTGCAGAGCCTGAGCCGGAGATGGGCATTTCAGTTGAGGACTCGGGGCTAGATGATAAGATAATAGAGGCACTCAAGTCAAAAGGGATTGAGAGTTTTTACAAGTTTCAAGAGGACTCAGTTCACGATATAATATTTGGAAACAATGTTGTGATTACAGCACCTACTGCTTCAGGCAAGACAGAAGCATTTGTGATACCAATACTGCAAAAGATTTCAGATTCGCCCAAACATGGCGTACAGGCATTATTTGTATATCCGACAAAGTCATTGTCGCGCGACCAGTATCCAAAGATAAAAGAGATTGCTGAAAGACTTGGCCTGAAGATATCTGTCTTTGATGGCGATACAAAAGAAGAAGAGAGAAGAAGCATTCTTGACATGCCTCCTGAGATACTGATTACAAACTTTGACGTGATTCACTATCACCTTTGGCATAGGACAAAGTTTGCGTCGCTTCTAAGTACAATCAGGTTCTTGGCAGTTGATGAGGCACATGTCTATTCCGGAATCTTTGGGTCTAACGTTCACTATATCATAAAGAGGCTAAAGAGAGTGTGCCCAAAGCTCCAGTTTGTCGCGTCGTCGGCAACACTTGAGAATGCACTCTCTTTTTGTCAAGACTTGTTTGGCATCAAGATGAGACAGATAATAGGATCTGGAAAGAAGGGAAGAATAGAGTTTTGCATGCTGTTTCCTTCTCTTACAACACAGCGCGCATTGATGATCGACATACTAAAGAAACTTACCACAAAAAAACACAAGACGCTTGTCTTTAACAACTCTCATCTCAACTCTGAACTTTTGGCACTGCAGGCAAGAAGACAAAAGGTAGACATCAAGGTGCACAGGGCAGGCCTCATGGCAAACTACAGAAGGTCCGTTGAAAACCTATTCAAAAGCGACAAGTTGTCAGCAATTTCTGCAACACCAACTTTGGAGCTTGGAATCGATGTCGGAAATGTTGACGGTGTAATATCATCTACCATTCCGGTCAATCGCTTGGTGCAAAGAATTGGAAGAGCCGCAAGAAAAGGACAGGACGGATACGCATTTTTGGTCCTTGGAAACGATCCCATATCACAATACTACAAGAACCATCCAGGCGACTACTTTGAGGACATTGAGCAGATATACATAGACCCAAAAAATCCATTTGTCGAAGAGTTTCAGGTTCTTGCCATGGCGTGCGACAAGCCAATTGCAAGACACGAGTTGCCAGAACACGCCGAGGTAATCTCAAGACATCTTGATCGTGGAAATCTAGTCCTAGTAGAAAATAGGTATGTTCCAAATTTTGCGCAAATTAAAGATCTTCTTGAAGATTACAGTATCAGAGGAATTGGAAGATCAATCGACATCTTTCTTAACGGCAAAAAGGTTGGCGACAGGATACTTCCAATCGCGCTTGAAGAACTTCATCCATCTGCAATCTATTTTCTTGCAGGCACAAGATATCGCGTAAAGGAACTTGGGTATCCTGAGAACATGTCTGCCAAGATAGAAACCTTGCCGCGAGATTACCCGTATTACACTAAAGCTCTTACAGAAGAATGGCCTACAATTGAGACAGTTTACGAGAGACGCTATGCAGGCGGCATAGAGGTTACATTTTGTAAATTACACATACAAAAGCGAGTCTATGGCTATGTCAACCTAGAGCTTGGCCAGGAGATAGGACAGGGGCAAAAGGTCATGCTTGAGAGGCCACTTGACTATGATTTTGTCACAAAGGGGCTTGTTTTCAAGGCACCAAGGCCTCTTACAGAGATTGCAAAGGCTGAGAACGAAGAGTACACAGAAGCTAGCGGATACCATGCCACAGAGCATGTGGTAATAGAAGGCAGCAACATGATAACTGGAGGAGTATCGCAGGATCTTGGAGGAATATCTCTTGGCACGTCTGGCCTTATCTTTGTTTATGATTCTGCAATAGGAGGAAATGGTGCAAGCGAGGCGCTCTATGACAGACTGGAAAAAGCGTTTGAGCGAAGCCTGCACATGGTAAAAGAGTGCCCATGCAAAAACGAGTCTGGATGTCCTCGTTGTACATTTTCCTACAGGTGCGGCAACAACAATGAATATCTCCACAAGATGGCATCAGTCGAGATTCTCCAAAGAATTATGGACGGTGAAAAAACTGAGATAACCGAGCCTTCAGAAGGAGACAAACCCCTTGTGTAGAAACAATCCGTTTTGTACTTGAGCAAAATGATAGAAATTATTAATACGCTTTTGGGATGATATTCATGGAAAAGGTTGCAGTTGTCACAGGCAGCTCAAGCGGCATTGGCTTTGAGACTGCACTTGCATTGGCAAGAGAAGGCTATCACACATACGCCACAATGCGTGACCCAAAAAAGGGCGACAAGATATTAGAGGCTGCAAAGAAAGAAAACTTGAAACTTGAGGTCTTGGCACTAGATGTAGACAAGGATGACACCGTCAAGAGTTGCATAAGCAAGATAGTAAACGAGAAAAAAAGAATAGATGTACTTGTAAACAATGCAGGATACTTTCTCGTAGGATGCTTGGAAGACATTACAGTAAACGACATCAAGGCCCAGTTTGAGACCAACTTTTTTGGGATTGTAAGAACAATACAGCATGTCTTACCTACCATGCGCGCCCAAAAGTCAGGGATCATAGTAAACATCAGTTCCGTTGCCGGAAGAATTGGATTTCCAGTAACTCCTGCATACATCAGCTCCAAGTTTGCATTAGAGGGCTTGAGCGAGTCGATGCGATACGAGCTTGTTCCCATTGGCATCAAGACCATAATCATAGAGCCTGGTGTAGTCAAGACAAACCTCTTTGCGTCTCTCAAGAAATCAACCAAGCCTGATTCCATATACAAGAATATTACCGACAAGGTCTTGCAGGGTCTGTCCATGATGTGCGAGATGGGAACACCGCCCCAAGAGGTTGCAAGGATCATAGTCAACGCAGTAAAGTCAGACAACCCACTGCCTAGATATCCCGTAGGAAACGATGCAATGATGTTTCTTGAGGCAAAGAAGAGCAAGACAGATATCGAGTTTGAAAATTACATAAAAAAGGAGCTCTACGACTAAATTCTTTCCATATATAGGATATTCCATGTGTCTTATGTATCAATAATTCAAAAAGCATGTGAATTTTTTACATAATTTTTGAATAGATTGATATAAGTCAGGGAGTCAATTTTTGTCAAAGTCAACAGATTTAGGATAAAAATGCGGTGATATTGAAAATGAAATGGAAGACATTACAACATAACGGTATTGCGTTTCCCCCTCCCTTTGAATCAAAGGGAATAATCTTCAAGATAAAGGGAGAGAAGGTCCCGCTAAGCCTAGACGCAGAAGAGATGGTTTACCAGTGGGCAAAAAAGAAGGACACGCCTTACGTAAAGGATATTGTATTTCAAAAGAACTTTGTCTCAGATTTTGTCAAGATGCTGCCAGAAAAGTACAGAAAGAGTACCATATCCGACATGGACTTTTCAGATGCCTCAAAGGTAGTTGACAAAGAAAAGGACTCTAAACTTTTGGTAACAAAGGAGGAAAAAAAGAAGATAGCAGCTACAAGAAAAGAGATCAAGGAGAAGATGAAGGCAGTTTATGGTAAAGCAATAATTGATGGCAAGGAAGTCGAGGTGGCAAACTGGATGGCAGAGCCGCCTGGCCTCTTCATTGGGCGAGGTGACCACCCGCTCAGGGGAAGATGGAAAACAAGAATTTCAGAAAAAGACGTTACACTAAACCTTGGAAAAGAAGCCAAGGCTCCTCCAGGCAAGTGGGGAGAGATAATTCACGAGCAGGATTTCATGTGGCTTGCAAGCTGGGAGGACAAGCTAACAGAGAAGAGAAAATATGTCTGGCTATCAGATACCTCTGATCTAAAGCAAGAGCGGGACAAGATGAAGTATGAAAAGGCCACAAAACTTTTGGCACACATAGACAAGGTGCTTGATGCCATAGTCAAAAAGATGTCAGACAAGGACGAAAAGGTAAGAAATGTGGCTACTGTAAGTTATCTAATTTACAAGACTGCAATGAGGGTGGGAGATGAAAAGGATCCAGACGAGGCAGATACTGTAGGTGCTACTACCCTGCGTGTGGAGCACGTCAAGCTAAAACCAAATGTAATAGAGTTTGACTTTTTAGGAAAAGACAGCGTGAGGTGGCAAAAGCCACTGCCTATAACAGAACATGACAAGGTCTTTTATGATAACATTAGAAAACTTACCGAGAAGAAAAAGGCAGACGGCCTCATATTTCACAACATTACATCAAGGCATGTCAATGAGTTTCTCAGTAGCATAGTAAAGGGTCTAACCGCAAAGGTGTTTAGAACTTATCTTGCAACAAACGTCGTTCGAAATTACCTCAAGAAAGTAGGAGACCTTGACTCAAAATCAGAGAATGCCAAGGTGTATCACGCAAAGCTTGCAAACCTCGAGGCTGCCATAACATGCAACCACAAGAGAACCATACCAAAGAACTTTGAAGAATCTTTGCAAAAGAAGCGAGACGCACTCAAGAAACTAACCGGGTCTGACCCCAAGACTGAGAAACAGGCAGAAAAGAAAAAGCTGCGAGAGGAAAAAATGAAGTTGACAATAGAGCTTGCTGAAAAGACTCGAGATTACAATCTTGGTACGTCGCTGCGCAACTACATCGACCCAAGGGTAGTCAAGTCATGGTCTGACCAAGTTGGCTTGGACTGGGAAAAACTATACACAAGTGCACTACAAAAGAAATTCCAGTGGGTCACAAAAGAGAAGACAAGCTGGAAAGAAATGGCAAAAGCCTGACCACCCTACGGTACATCGGTTAGGTCATTCATCTTACATTGTCTTACGTTGAGTACCCCGTAATTATATTCTCCATTGCGCAAAATAGAATCATGACAGAATCAGAACATGATGAAAAAGAAGACATGCTTAATCCCTTTTGAAAAAAAATTAATTTTTGAAGCGTGCAAGTCTTCAAGCTACATTTAATTGCATGTGGAAATTAGGCGTAACTTATGCCGGGGTAGCTCAGCCTGGCCTAGAGTGCCAGTCCACATAAAGGGTAATACTCATAATCTGGAGGTCGTGGGTTCGAAACCCACCCCCGGTATACACTTTTTTTTAAATTTCAGATTCTAACTAAGAATTGTAATGATCAAACAAGAGTTGAATTTTTCCGTAGAAGAAATTATCTAGATACTGGATAAGATTTTAAATCATGTGGAAGGTGCGAACAAGTCCCATGCCCAGAGAAATGCTTGTTCCTCTTTCAAATTCCGAACCGACCTTGTTGGAGTCAATTTTTTCATGCTGTCTGAATCCTCCATGCAAAAATGCCAAGATCTCGTCTGTCTCAAGCCACCTTGTCCAGCTATTTTTGACTGGCTCGTGTTTTGACATGAGAAAGATATGCGCAGAATCGTATTTAGCATCCAAGTCAAATTTTCAAGTGTAAAAATCAGTCCTGAAAACGAGTTTAGGTGTTAAATACAAGATATGCAACCCGTTCATGAGAGAGCAGGTAGCAAACCCATTATCAGAATTGATAATCGTGACTTTCCTCATATCTTTGTAAAGCCATTCATTTGCTGTATGTCAATATCAAAACGACTGGAGTACAGGTTTGCCTCCGAGCTCTCGCTTGTGGCAGGGTCCATCATATTTATCGCGTCCCTCTTCTCATTTCAACACCTCACATTTTTTCCCGACATGAGATGGATGATAGGAACCCAACTTTTAGGTCATCTCTTTATCACGACAGTAGTAGGACTTGTAAGCGGAGTTGTAGTAATAATAAGTTCGATTCTGATTTACGAACAACCTCAGCACATCAGAAAGCTAGGTGTATTGATCTGGATCTTTTCTGGCCTTAGTTTTTTTGGAAGTGGTGGTTTCATAATTGGTGGGATATTGGGAGTAATCGGTGGATTTCTTGCAGTAACAAAGGGAATTACTTTTTTTGGCGCAAAATAGAGCTATTTGACTACAAGCACCGGAACTTTGGACCTATGTACGACGTTGTTTGCAACAGAACCTAGAAACGCTTCTTTTACTGCACCCATCCCTCTTGAGCCCATCACTATAATGTCAAACTTCTTGTATGACGCAAATTCTGTTATCTCCCACGCCTCATTGCCGTACATTATCTTCTCGTAAAAGACTATACCGTTCTGAGCAGCAAGGGTCTTGGCCTTGAGCATGAATTTTTTTACCTCCTTTTCACTTTCTTTTCTAAGAGAGGTAAGCACACGTCCCAAGTTTACAGTATAAAGTGGTATTACGCACAGTCCGGTAATTGTTGCGTTGCATTGTCTGGCAAGATATATTGCTTCAGTCAGTCCCTTGAAAGAGTTTTTTGACCCGTCAAGGGGCACTAGAATTTTTTTAATTTGTTGTTTCATTGTTGGTTATACATCCTTCCTTGTCTTCTTGTAACTCTTTTGATATAGTTCATAATTATCCTTTCTGGTTGCACCGCTTAAAAACCCGACACTAGTTATCAAAAATGAAATTTGGAAATCTCTTTAAATGAACTATTGCCAATTCTCAAATATGTTTGAGCATATCATGGTTCCGTATGACAAGTCAGAGCCTGCCAATAAGGCGCTTGAATTTGCAATTGACTTGGCAAAAAAATACAGTTCAAAGATAAGCGTCGTTACATATGTACCGTCACATCTCGATTATTCCCAAGAAGGTGCATCGTACGTTGAGACCATACAAATCATAAAAAAAACCGCTACCTACTCGCTTGCTAAACTTGAACCCAAGTTGCAACAACTTGGAATTCCGTATGAGCTCAAGGTAGTCGAGGGAATATCAATCACTGAAACTCTTGTATCGTATGCTGATATGCACCATGTGGATGTCATAGTTATGGGATCGCGCGGCCTTGGAGGCTTTAAGAAATTGATGCTAGGTAGCGTTGCAAGTGGGGTCACCCAGCATTCCAAGTGTCCAGTCTTGATAGTAAAGTAAGGTAGAAAATTTGCCGATATTTCTTTGATTATCAGATTTGATATTCGTATACCTAGATAAATTGAAGGTTTTTGGTATAATTATCACATGCCAGGTCAACAGGTAGACAGATCAGAGAATTCAATTTCGACAATTAGAGATACGCCCAAGCCAGAAGACAGGGTCATAGTACAAGTCAAGAATTTATCAAAAATATACGAGAGTGCTGCTGGAAAGGTAACCGCCTTATCAAACATCAATTTACTAGTCAAAGAAGGAGAGTTTGTTTCCATTCTAGGACCGTCTGGGTGTGGCAAATCAACATTACTATACATGATAGGGGCGCTTGACAGACCTACAACTGGCAAGGTCTACATCAATGGAGTCGATGTCTTTTCACTCAAAGATTCTGAGATTGCCCAAGTTAGAAACAAGATGATTGGTTATGTCTTCCAGTCGTATAATCTCATTAATAGATCACCGGTGCTAAAAAACATAGAACTGCCAGAGATCATTGCTGGAATGAATCACGACAATGCAGATTCTCGCGCAATGAAGATAATGAAAGCGCTTGGCATAGACAACAAGGCAAGCCAGAAAGCAGTGAACCTTAGCGGTGGCCAGCAGCAAAGAGTTGCAATTGCAAGGGCACTTGCCAACAATCCATCCATAATACTTGCTGACGAGCCTACCGGAAATTTGGATACAAAGACTGGCGGTGAAGTATTTGATCTGCTAAAAAAATTATCAAGTAAATTCGGGAGGACTATAATAGTAGTGACTCACGACCCGGAGCTTGCACAGAGGACAGATAGGTCAGTCTTTCTAAGGGACGGAAAGGTAGAAAGAGAAACATACTACCCGAAGTCTGATTAAAAAGTCACGGAAATAGATTATTTTACAAGCATTACGGCAACTTTGGATTTGTGCAGGACATAATTTGAGACGCTTCCAAGAAATATCTTCTTAAAGGTACCAAGCCCTCTTGCCCCTATCACAATCAGATCAATACTGCGAGTATTGGCGTATTCAAGTATGGAGTGGCCAGGATCACCCTCTAGTATCCTACTGTGGAATGGTATCCCATTTTTCTCTGCAAGTTTTTTTGCTTGTATGAGAAATTGTGGTGGGGAATCGCCAAGGTTCTTTTTCTGACGTACGCTCTTTGAGAATGAATGAATTACATAAATCGCAGTAAGCGAAGCCTCGTGTTCCTGTGCAAGATGGATGGCCGTCTCCAAGCTTCTCTGCGAGTTTTTGGAACCATCAAGAGGAACTAGGATCTCCCTAATTCTTTGTCTTTCCATTTCCATTTATCCGTCCAAACAATGCAATTGTCTCGCCGTCCTTGTCATGTGCCATGGGCTTGCCCGATTCTTCCTGAGGGTCTAAGGAGTAAATAACCTTCGGATGGAACATGATAACGTCGGGCTGCTTGTTCTGACTCATGCGCTCAAAAACCTTTGCAGATGTCTTACCTGTAACTGAGCGTGAGATCGTATCAGTGATCTTTTTTTTCTTGGCGTCGTCTGTGACAAAACTTACTTTGCCTTTCATTTGAAATCCTTTCAATTTTTCCTTGTCAAAAACAGCCACACTTACCCAAGGTATGATCTGGAAGTTTCCTTGTGACTTGTGCTTGAAAAAGTCTAGCCAGTATATCATGCCGTCAGCAAAATAAAATGCAGTTCTTGGGGACATATTGGCCACCCCATTTGGGTCAACCGAGCCTACTACTATGAACTTTTGTTGCTTTAGCATCTGGTGTATCTCCTGTGGAATTTCGACCATGTGTTTCTCTACAAACCTTTCAATTAAAAATATACCTTGTGATTATCTCTATTGATAATCTTCATTTTCGTTATATAAGATAAATTACAAATATGCAATATGAAATCAATTTTTGCACTAGTTGTCACAGTCATTACTCTAGCTGTGCTATGCAACATGGCATATGCACAAGCCGCCTTTGAGATATCAGGAAGCGGGGCGGCAGTAGTAAACGGCAACAATCCAAAGATGTATCAATCCGTATTGAGGATGTCTCTGTCTGATCCGTCAACCATATCAAGTGGAACGTTTCTCATATATGGAAACGACGTGTTCTTGCACGCACATGTAGTGCCCCAAGGATGGACCTTTTCATATGATAGCGATGGTTCCTTCCATGGACAAGGACTAGTTCAAACAAATCAGGGACAGTCTTTTAACATGACACTTGATGGAAGTAGAGTATTTGCAACAAGTGCAAATTCGCTATGGAAGGTAAGTGCTGATATGCAGGGTGCAAGCACTGACATGATACTCAACTACTTTGTTACGGGTACGGATCCTCGTCCCACGGTTGACTTGTCCCAAAATGCCACGGTGATAATACCCAACGGTAACTCTGCAATTGCAAACCAAGCTTTCTATCTTCCACTAAACCTTGAGATAATGAGGCAGACAACTGTTACCTGGCACAACGAGGACAATATTGGACATGTCATACAGAGTCAAGACGGTCATGGAAACTTGGTATCCATGTTCAACAGCGGCATATTACATACAGGAGATACGTTCAGCTACAAGTTTGCAAAACCTGGAGTGTACTACTATTTTTGCACAATACATCCGTGGAGAACCGGAGTCATTACTGTCTCTTAATTTTTATCAAAATATATTTTTTCAATTTATCTCACAGAAGTAATCATTCATCTATTGTGGCTTGAGATGATACCACTATTGAAAATGAAGTAGAGATAATATATGCGATGACCGGCTAAAAATCTCAATGCATCTTAGAACAGACATTTTAGGAATAGAATCAGGCGGCAAACCCATTGTGTTTCTCAACAAATTTGATGCAGACGAGATAGGAATAAGGGCATCTGGTAGAACCACGATAAATTACAAAAAAAGATCAATTACAGCTATAGTCAACACAACAACATCAGTTAAGCGAGGATTTATCGGAGTAAACGAGGAGGTAAGACTGTCACTTGGGCTAAAACAAAATTTTGAAGTAGACGTTGAGATTGCCATCTTTCCAAGGTCGCTCCAGTTCATTCACAACAAGTTGACTGGTAGAAGACTTGGGTACGATGAGATTTCTGAGATTGTAAAAGATGTAGTACAAGGAAACTTGAATGAAAATGAGATCTCGGCTTTTGTTACTGCATTGAGCATGCAGGGATTGGATCTTGATGAAGCTACTGGCCTTGCGCTATCCATGGTTGATACTGGAAAACAGCTGAATCTTAGAAAGAAGACGGTAGTTGATAAACACAGTATTGGCGGAGTTCCTGGCGACAAGACCACGTTGCTTGTAGTTCCAATTGTTGCTGCCATGGGCCTGACAATTCCAAAGGTTTCATCGAGGGCAATAACTTCAGCAGGCGGAACTGCCGATAGGGCAGAAGCTTTGATGCCAGTAGACCTGAAGATTTCTGAGATGGAGTGTGTTGTCCAAAAAAGCAACGGCTGCATAGTATGGGGTGGTTCGCTGGAGCTAGCACCTGCAGATGACATATTCGTCAGAAGCGAGTATTCGTTGTACATAGATCCTCTATTGCTACCATCGATTATGAGCAAGAAAAAGGCAGTCAACGCAACACACCTTGTGATTGACATACCGACTGGAAGAGGCTCAAAGATGCAGACAATTAGTGATTCTGATTTTTTAGCAAAAGAACTGATAGAGCTTGGACGAAGGCTAGGAATTCACACACACTGTGTCTTGACAAATGGAGAAAAACCAATAGGATTTGCCTTGGGACCATCGCTTGAGGCAAGGGAGGCACTCTCAGTATTAATGAATAAGTCGCATGTGCCGGATCTGGTAGACAAAGTTTGCCACATCGCAGGCAGTATATTTGAGATGGTAGGAAAAAAGAACGGTTATCAGTTAGCAAGAGAGGTCTTGCGGAGCGGAAAGGCAGAAAAGAAGATGAGAGAAATAATAGGCTTGCAAGGTGGAAACCCGAAGATAAGAATTGACGATTTGGAAATAGGACAAGAAAAGATAGAGGTCAAGGCAAAAAAGTCTGGCCAAGTATTATCGATGGATAATGTAGCACTAATTGAAATTGCACGTGCCGCAGGAGCTCCAAAAGACAAAGGAGCAGGAATTGCATTTAGCAAGAAGCTTGGAGACAAGGTTCGCATTGGCGATACCGTATACACGATTTATG
>JAGWGO010000142.1 GCA_028867395.1 Nitrososphaerota archaeon
TATTTTCCCTCAATTCGAAACGGCCCAGCCCTACTCACATGTTAGAGATAACTAGACATTTGAAAAAAAACGAAGTCAACCAAACCTTTTCCCTTGTACATCAAGTATTGGGGGTAGAAAGGGCCTCTACCTCCTTGCTTTCAAGAATGGTCAAATCTACCATGGGCTTCTCTGATATGGTTGAAAATAATGGTAATTCTATGGTAATTAGGAGAAAATATGATTATCTAGTTCAAAACTCGTTATTGTCAGACTGTTATTTTTACCTCGGGTACGTGAACAGGAATAATATCATGAAAGTCAAAAATCAGATTCATAAAAATCCAGAATATATTCATGTCCTAAAGGTGGCACTCGACATAGAAAGCGATCACCTAGTTATAGACAAACAAGCAAGTGCGTTATTAGAGAGAACAAATGAACTTTTGGCTGATATAAAAGAAAGAAAATAGTGGATTGACTTTGAGTTTTTCAATAACCTTTAAAACCCTGTAGGAGATCCCTCAGATATGACAGACGCGGCATGCGGATGCGAATCAGCATCAGAAAATAAGGTAGAATGCGACTGCCAGATGCAAGGCGAATGCTATTGTGATGCTAATTGTACTTGCAAACAATCAGTTTGTAAAGAACTAGTAGCTTCCTTCAGATAGGTTTTAGACCTTTTTTTCTTTTATTTTTTAAAAAACATTAACTACTTTTCATCTTCATCTTTGATTCCCCATGTCTTTACAAGCTCTTTTTGAAACTTGTCTACCTGTTTTTCATTTAGGGAATCACCACAGTTCTTATGGGTAGGAACTACTGTCATGCCATCTAGCTTGAACTCTACCTCGTACATGTGAACCTTTTCGCATTCGCACATGTGCGAACTACATATCGTTCCACTATATTTGCTTATTTGAAACCTTTAACTATAACCCGACTAGGTAGCTGAATAAGCAGATGGCAAGCATAAAACTTGTTGCACTTTTTGCAATTATTATAGTGTCAGCTGTTGCGGGTCTGGCATGGCCATTTTTCACAAATCTTCACTTTAACCCAATCCCAAGTGCAGCAAGTCTATGGCATATGGGAAAAGGCTCCCAATACGACCCAGAAATGGTATACCGTATATCTTTTAACAACACCAACTTTACTGCAGACATGGAGTTTCTGCCAATGCAGGACAACAACCAAAGCTTATCTGTGCAGATAAAGCCGGATAATGGCAACAAAATAATAAATCAAACAGTGCAAATCGGTCTTGTCTATGATTATCCGAATGTTTCTGGTGAAGCAAAACCATATTTTGATGCCTTGGATCAATCTGTATTTTCTATGCGTGACTATGCCACTACCAGCCAATATCTTGCAAAAGGAGCTGAATGGGGGGATCTCTATATTGGAGCAAACCATGAAAAACTTACTGTGACTGATGTGGGAACCATGTCTTTTGGTTTTGGTTCGGCAAATGCATATATGCTATCTTATAGGGATGGAGCAAACGAAAACAAGTTCTGGATTGTCGACAATCTTCCATTGCCAGTAAAGGCACAAGCATACAATTTTGACGGAACTTTGGATTATTCCTTTGAGTTGGTCTCGCTCAAGGCACCATCAACGCCTGGCCTAAGCTGATAACAATTAATCAAAAGCCAGTTACAAAACTCTGCTGTCTTTTTGTCAAACTTGCCCCATACATGTAAAGATGCTGGCAATACGTCCAGCCTGATATTATCTAATACTACCCTTACTCCTTCTTTGCCTTCATACATGTACGCGTCATTAATTTGTGAGTTTTCTAGTATTTCTGACGCTTTTGATTTTATCAACTCTCGAGATATTGGAAAATTCTTGCTGTTTCTCTGAAATACCATTCCAAGATTTTCTGTTCCATAAGATTCAAAGTCTTCAATCTTGCCTCTCTGAGGAAAATTCAATGATAGCACTATTCCATGTTTTTTTCCTATCTTTGATGCAATCTCGTTTATTGTCGTAAATGCCATTGCAGGATTTTTTTTCAAAAGCATTCTTATCTGTGGCATATTTGATGCAAGCTCCTTTCTAAGTTCTGCAGCAATCGAGGAATAGCTCAACAATCAAGTTCTAAAAAATTTCTCATATATTCATTGAGTTTATTTAATTACTAGCCTTTGGTTATCTACTCATGCTACCTCTTGACAAAGACGGGGTACCATATGATGAGGGCTCTGAAAAGGCTTCAAGTGTGGAAGATTACAAGGTAACATGCATACAATTCATCAAGGACATTTGTAACGATTACCTTGCATGGGTTGATTATTACAAACTCCCGCCATCTGAGGACAAAAAGAGGAGAGACAGAATACATGCAATAGTGGAACGCACAAATGAATGGCTTGCCAAGGTTGCAACTACCATAAAGGGAGTCGACATTGTTATGAATGATGGAATCCAAAAAATGGCTGAAAACACAGCTGGATATCCTTTCCAGATTGGAGTATTTGTCAACAATACCTCTGGCTACACTCTTGCAAAGCCAGGAATAATTGATATCAACGTCAAGGCAGTAGGAAGAGAAGGTTCCAAGGTAAAGATAGGCTGGCATCAAAAGGACAAGAGATTTCTTCAAAGTTCCACGAGTCCGGTCTCAATTGACGAATCAAATATTCCTGAACAAGATTCTGAAATGCTAGATCTGCATCTAAATATGGATGCGCAAAAATGCCATCCAAGAGACATCATATCATTTACTGTCGTAGTGGCAGAAACTAGAGAGGGTCAAGAATACGAAAGACGTGGGCTGACCACAATTATTCACATAGTCTAACTTCGAGCACTATTCTAGAATCTTCCGATCGTTTATCGGCATACTTTAATCGAGATATCTTTTTTGCAAGTTCCTCATCTTTGACCAGCGATGCATCGCCTAGAAAGGAAGAATCATTTACCTTTACACTGACCTTGGGATTTACAATTGCATTTTTTAGCCAGTCGCTGTCAGGGGTTCTTCTTGAAAAATAGAATTTACCATCATAAAACACTGCCTTGAGCTCAACTGAATGATCATTTCCAGTCTTTCTTCCCTTTGTGGATAAAACTGCTTTTAGGGCACCCTCTTTAAGCTCCATGGCTTTGTTTCTGTTCTAAAGAATTTAACCCATTAGATTGAAAACTCTGATACCTGATTCAATAAACTGACTTGGAAACGCTCTCTCATGGCAACCTCACTAGAATTTAATAGAAATCAGATAAAGGCAGACGAATTTAGAGGGAAAAAAGTCATTGACAGAGAAGGAATCGAATACGGCAAGGTAAAACATGTACACATAAACTCAGACACATTAGAGGTGGTAGGCGTTACGGTCCACGAGGGACTCAGCAAGGACTACTTTCTCTCAAGAGACTATGTAGACAGATTTACTGAAGAATCGGTTCTGCTATCTTCAGCACCCATCAGAACAGACGTGACGGTGGTCGACATTGACGGCAAGAAGATGGGAAAGGTAAAAAGACTTCATATGAACAAAACCACAAACGAACTAGAGTCAATTGAAGTAACTGAAGGCCTTACCGGATCGAGGATATTTCACACATCTGAAATTTGGGGCGTTGGAGAGAAGATAATTCTCAGACTGACAAAAGACGAATACAAAAAGCCTTAATTTCTCACATTTTTCTTATTTTCTTAGAACTTGATTTTATGATGTACCTTAAGGTTGGTACCAATTTATAGTCCACCACGTTTTCCTCTTGTATTGTATGCAATAGAGACAAACTCGCTTTCCAAAATTTACAAGAACGGTCTAAAGGCAGTAGACGATGTGTCAATTAAGATTGAAAATGGCGAGATCTTTGGATTTCTTGGCCCAAACGGTGCTGGCAAAAGTACAACGATTATGATACTTACCACACTGCTAAAACCAAGTTCAGGAAAAGCATTTGTTGCTGGATTCGATGTTGTATCTCAGGCAAAGAACGTACGGGAGAGCATTGGCTATGTGCAACAAGACTCTACCGTTGACGAATATCTGAGTGGGAGGGAAAACCTAATTCTTCAGGCAAGGTTAAATCATCTGCCAAAAGATCTCAGAGAAAAGCAAATTGATGAGATCTTGGCAATAGTGGAACTCACCGATAGGCAACACGATGCTGTTGTTACTTATTCGGGAGGGATGAGAAAGAGACTGGATATAGCTGGTGGTCTGCTACATAGACCAAAGGTGCTTTTCCTTGACGAACCCACCTTGGGCCTTGACATTCAGACAAGGTACAAGATTTGGGAATACATAAAAAAGATACACGATGAATTTGGAATGTCAATCTTTCTTACAACTCACTACATGGAAGAGGCAGACAAGCTTTGCGACAATATATCCATAATAGACCAAGGAAAGATCAAAGTTACCGGAACTCCAAGATTATTGAAAAGTTCTCTTGGAAATGATGTGGTAACTTTTGAAGTAGATTCTGATATGAAACTTGGCAACTTAATTTCTGAATTGACAAATATTCCTA
>JAGWGO010000143.1 GCA_028867395.1 Nitrososphaerota archaeon
AGTAACATGGGGACCTGGCACTGCCTCGACTGAATATCTGTCGACCTCGTACTTTCTTCTTGTTCTGAGGGGATATCTTCTTCCTCCAGTGATCTTGCTTGTGGCAAGATTCTCTACAGACTTCTTCATAAGCAGACAATAAAATAATCTAAATATAAACGTGGTAGTGGAAAGTTATCTGGAGACAAAATAAACTGCTTTTGAGATTCCTTAGTTTTGAATCTAAAAATATATTGTTATGTCTCAGATGATGTTGTCTCAAAGTAATATCAGAATAACCAAAATCCTTTAAGCAAAAAATGTATCCTAAGATACATTGCAAAAGTAATAAAGTGTGTCTGGCAGTATCATGACAGAAAAGATGAGATCACACCCATCTTTGATTACTTCAAATACTGTGCAAACGAGGCAATTAGAATTGGAATTGAGAAGAACCTAACATCAAAGTACATGCTTCATTATCAGTTATATCACATACTGCGCTCAGATACGCGGTTCCATTCCAAGTATGTCTACGGAGCTCTAGAATGTGCAGCATCCAAACTCAAACTTTACAGAAAGACCATCAAACAAAAGCCATCTGCCAAGAGACCCTACATCTCAAGAAACCACCTGATACTAGATAACCAGCTATACAAGATCGAAGGCGATGCAGTCCTGATACCGACAGAACCTGGTAGACACCTATTATTCAAACTGACGCGATATGTACTTGAGAGTATAAGGGATGCAAGACTTGGCAATCTAGTAGTCACAGATGACAAGCTGATAATCTCATACTCTAGAAGTATCCCAAAACAGAAGGTGAGTGAATTCATCGGAATTGACAGGAACGTGGACAATATCACAACATATGATACACAGAGAAGATGTAATATGTATAATCTGTCAGAGGCCAGTCGAATCATTAATGCGTATGATAGAGTAAAAAGCAAGTTCAGACGAAATGATGCAAGAATAAAAAAGAAAATATTTCAAAAATATGGCAAGTTGCAGAAGAATAGGGTGCATAACATCCTACACTGTACCTCAAAGAGCATTATATCTCAAAATTCTGGAATCATCATGGAGGATCTTAAGGGAATTCGCAAGCTGTACAGAGAGGGCAACTTTCAGGGAAGGAAGTTCCGAAGGAAGATGAATTCATGGTCATTTTATGAACTGCAAAGGCAGGTCGAGTACAAGGCAAGGTGGCTTGGCCTGTCAGTAGAATATGTAAGAGCAGGTGGAACAAGCTCAGTGTGCGATATGTGGGTCAAGACTAGTACCTGAAGAGCACCGAAAGATGTTCTGTACCACTTGCAAGGGTAGTGTTGACAGGGATGTCAATGCGGCTCAAAACATCTTGCTTCGAGGCACACGGGTCGTGCCAGACGGGACTGCAGGTGAAGCGGTGATGGCAGAACTCGGTAGAAAGGAACCGGAAGCTGTCGAGTCGATGCAGCCAAATCAGGTGTTGGGATTTGCATCCCGATAACTTGATGGTACCTAAACGTGCAAATCGCGCAGTCAACGAGATATATTCTTTTTTGCAGCCTTGACAAAATCTTCCAATTTTTTTAGAGTTTCAGGATGCAGGTGATGCTCTATTCCTTCTGCGTCAATGTTTGCAATGTCGTCTTTGACCCCTATCATCTTTAAAAATTCTACAAGCAGGTTATGTTTTTCATGCATTCCCTCTGCAACCGATGTTCCTTTTTCGGTAAGCACTATTCCGCGATATTTTTCATAGTTGAGGTGCCCACTCTCGTCGAGTTTTTGCACCATCTTTGTGACACTAGGCGAGCTTACATTGAGATACTTTGAGATGTCAATAGTTGTTGCATAGCCCTTCTTTTTTATCAACTCGTATATCACTTCTAGATAGTCCTCCATCCTGTCAGTGTGCGCGGTCTCAGTCTCTAGGCTGTGGGCCTCACGAATTGCCTCTAGCCTGTCTGCCTTCTTAGCCATTGTGTACCCCAGTACCATGCATTCTTCTATAGTAACGATCTGCGTTCTTAAATAGATTGCCCTAGATTACTTTTATTGCCTATGGTTATGGATCTTTCTTTATTCAATAAATGTTAGTCATGTATACTAATGTTAGCTAGGGTTAAATTTAAAAGAGCCATATAGGTCAATGTTATCATAACATATGGAAGAGAGCACTACCAAAACCGGCAGACTTGACAAGATAAGGTTTGCATATCACAAAAGCACACTTGCACAGCTATTCTCCTACATGGGTCCTGCCGTCATTGTAAGCATTGCATACATGGACCCGGGAAACTATGGAACGGACATTCAGGGAGGGGCGTCATACAACTATGACCTGCTGTGGGTGGTCTGGCTTGCAAGCGCCATGGCAATGCTTCTCCAATACCTGTCAGGCAAGGTTGGGATAGCTACAGGCAAGTCTCTACCAGAAATAATGCGAAACAAGCTTGGGAAAAAAATATTCATCATTCCATACTGGCTTGCAACAGAAGCTGCATCTGCGGCAACGGACCTTGCAGAATACCTGGGAACTGTCATAGCGCTGAACCTCCTGTTTGGGGTTCCGCTTATCTATGCATCAATATTTGGAGCACTTGACGTAATACTGATACTTACACTTACGACACGCAAGTTCCGGATAATTGAGCGGATGTTCATGCTATTTGTATCGATAATTGGGATAGGGTTTCTTTATGAGATCTTTTTGTCAAAGCCTGACTGGACCTCTATTGCATACCACTCGGTAGTACCGGTGCTTAGCAGCAACGGCGCAATCATGATAGCAGTGGGCGTGATCGGTGCAACGGTTATGCCACATGCGCTGTTTGTGCACACCTCGTTTGCAGCAAGAAAGGTCCATGATAAACCTCTTGAGGAAAAGCGTCGGGCGCGGAAGATGCACCTCTACGAGTGCATCATACTTCTAACCATTGCAGGACTGGTAAACGCTGCAATAATGGTGATGGCTGCAGCTGCGTTTCATCCGTCCAATGCCGGCGTCTCGTCCATCTCTGATGCGTACAAGATCCTTGTACCACTATTTGGCATAGGGGCAGGAGTTATCTTTCTTGTAACATTGCTCTCTTCAGGAATTTCATCATCTGTAGTCGGAACCATGGCAGGCCAGTCTATATTCGAGGGGCTCTTGGGAAAGAAGACAAATGTCTGGATAAGGCGTTTTGTAACAAGATTTGTAAATGTAATACCGACAACTGTTGCAGTACTTTTGGGAATTGATCCATTGCATATATTGGTCTATAGCCAAGTCATACTCAGCCTCCTGATACCGCTTCCCATGATTCCACTGGTAATTCTGTCAAAGAGCAAGTCACTGATGGGAGAATTTGTCAACAGGAAAATTACTACTGTGACATAACTTATCTTTGTAGGAATAATCCTTGGCTTCAATTCTTACCTGATAATTACGACCATCTGACAAACTTGTATCATTTGATAAAGAACTTGCAGATATTTTTTACAGATATCTAGATGAACAGGTCTTGTATCACTGTTGGGGGGATTGTGAAATTGTCTCTGTCGTGGGTTCTGGCTGTGGAGGGGCAGGTTGGCTTGCAGATGACTGGCCTGAAGATCTTACCTTTGTGAATAGTTTCTGTTTTAACAGGTCCTTGTCCCCTTGGATTCCGAAATACTTTTGGAACTTTTCAGTTGTATTGTATATCTTGAGCCTTCCTACATTCTGATGCTCAATGTATGCAAGCTGTTCAAGCAACTTGAGGTGCATGTAAACTCCAGAGCCCCTTACCTCTACCAGTCTCTTTGACGAGACTGGCTGCATGTATGCGATATACGATAAAGTCTTGAGGGTTGCAGTGGGAAGCAAGGGCTTTGATGCATATTTTCTTATCACTGTACTGTATTCTGGTTTTAGCTGAAAGACATACGAGCCGTCTGGAAGCGGCGCAATCTCTAATGCCCTAAAGGCAGACTTTGTCTTTTTTACAATGCCTGTCATGAGTGCAAGAGTCTTGGTCCTAGATTCCGTGCCTGATGCCTTTATCAGTTCCTCAATTGAGAGCGGCCTTCCTGCAGAATAGAGAGCGGCCTCTAGCCTGGCAATTGCCTCGTCGTCCTCTACTTTTCCCATCTATACAAAAAAGGAGGTCAGAACATACTTAAATCAAATTCCTTTCGACTGTTGATCTAATGGTAAACCTATTTTGCAATAGATACAATGATGTCGTCTTCTGTCTGTTCGAGGTCTACCTTGAGGTCTCTTGCCAAAAATAAAATTGCAAAAAAGCACCTAATCAGGTCAATTAACTCAAGGCCAGAAGTGATGTTCTTAAATGAGCCCGAGCCTGTTGGCCTTATCTTGTTCATTATAAGCTCCTCGTACTGACCAATGATCTTCTCAAGTGAGATGAAATAGTCATCAAAGTTGGGCACCTGGACTGGCTCAAACTCCATCTGCCTGCGACTAGAACGAGGGTTTGCGATGGTTCCAATGAGGTTCTCAAGCACC
>JAGWGO010000144.1 GCA_028867395.1 Nitrososphaerota archaeon
GCTTGTCCTCTAAGAACGAAAGAAAAGTTGCCTTTGAAGCACTCGAAGCAGTTGGCGCAACAGAATTGGCTCACCAACCTCTTAGCGCCTTATCAGGTGGCGAACTCCAGCGTATATTTTTAGCCGAGGCATTAGTGAGCAATCCCGAAATATTGTTGCTTGATGAGCCGTTGTCAAATCTCGACATCAGGCGAGCAAAGGAACTAGTGCAACTTGTCAATAAAGTGGTTCGTTCGCGCAATGTTACGGCATTACTTGTAGCTCATGACATTAATCCACTTTTGCCTTATCTTGACAAAGTTGTTTACATGGCCAACGGCAAGGCGGCGACGGGAAAACCAAAAGATGTCCTAACATCAGAATCTCTTTCTGCACTTTATGGTGTTCAAATCGAGGTTATTCGCGATTCTAGAGGAAACGTAGCAATTATAGGAATTGAGGATCATCATGGTGACGAATAGCAATATCTTCAGTCCAAATCTTTTGGTAGATTTGCAACAAATGTTTCAGTATCAATTCATGCAACATGCATTTGAGGCTGGAACAGTAGTCGCAATCATAGCAGGAATCGTAGGATATTTTGTTGTATTACGTCGATCAGCATTTGCATCTCATGCACTTTCCCACATTGGTTTTGCAGGCGCTGCGGGTTCTGTGCTATTGGGAGTCAACCCAATTTTTGGTCTGCTGACGTTTACGTGTGGCGGAGGTGTTGGCATGGCAGTCCTTGGACCAAGAGCTGTCAATCGAGACGTCCAAATTGGGACAGTTCTTGCGTTCATGCTTGGCTTGGGCGTGTTATTCATTAGTCTCTATACAGGTTACGCCACAGAAGCATACTCTATTTTGTTCGGGGAAATACTTGGCATAAGCAGCAGCGATGTTCTTGTAACGATTACTGCTAGTTTGATAATCCTGGCTGCCATAGGTGTCATGTATAGGCCACTCTTGTTTGCATCACTTGATGAAGATGTAGCAGAAGCAAAAGGACTCTCCATGCCCTTGCTTGGTATAATTTTCATGCTTTTGGTTGCAGTCGCAGTATCCATCGCAGTCCAAGTTGTTGGAGTTCTTCTCATCTTCTCATTAATGGTCACACCCGCTGCAATGGCGCGGCGATTGGCAAAACGACCTAGGAACGCCATGATGATCTCTGTTCTTATTGCTCTGATGGCAACATGGTCAAGTCTGTTCATTGCCTTTTACGAACCGTATCCTGTGAGCTTTTTCATAACAAGTATAGTGTTTGTCTCTTACTTGTTTGTCAGGTACGTTTATCCCAGTAGGGTATGTCTTGAATGCCGTGAAAAGTTCAGTAGCCTCTATTTAGCGAAACACCTGCAGAAAAAACACTCTACTGTAATGAATCAAGATGAATCATGAATTCAAACTTCTGACAGCATCAATAAAATTTGTCAGGGGACTAGCTGTGGCCTTACAGTGCTGAGAGATATGGCATGATCATCAATTAGCGTTCCAACTCCCACGTTGATATTGCTGATTCTCACTACAACCTTTGGCAGATCATCGCTTGTAAGGTTGTACTGTCTTGCAAGAACTTGTTTTACCGTATCTTCCGTATTAGATAATTTATTGAGTGTTGATGGAACAGAGATATCCAGTGTTGTTCTAATCATGTTTTGTGGAATTTTTCCAGTATAGTCTTGGATTATGTAAAATGAGATCTTGTCCACAATGACCTCATGTGGAAGTGTATCCAAAGCATTTGCAGTATAGAAAACTTGCACCTCCAGAGGATCAGAATCGAAATTTGTACTTGATATTGCTATACCCTTTGAAGATTGCAAAGGCGATCCAAAAGGCACATTAATTATGATAAACCCTTCAAGAAAGTTTTCGTTATAGTCATCAAGCACTCTTCTTATGTCTTGGCAAGTTATACCAGTAGAATTTTCTGAACCCAGATTAACCAACGCCGCGTTAGAGGTAGGACCATTGTTAACCACAACATTCCACAATATTGTTGATTCTGATCTATCTTTATTGAATATGCTAACATCTGTGTCATAGTGACCTGGCCTGAGAGGACCCTCGCCTGCAAATATAGATCCGCATTCAAACTTGGCAGTATACATGACTCCAGATGGTGCCGTCACATTGGTTTGTACAACATTTGGTAAGGATGCGGAACTGTTTGATTGTGAAACTTGAAATACTTTGTTTGTATCTTTTCCCAAGGACGAACTTTGTGCGAGCACAGAACTATGTTCTTGTAATGTAAAACTAATTGCAACAATGGCAACTATTCCTACAACAATTAGAGCCATGTAGGTTTTTTGCCAATTTTTCACAGGTAAGGTGGATTATCATAATAATATAATGCTAATGAGAATCTCTCAAGTCCTAAAAACAAGTAAGAATAGAGCTAACATTAAATATGAACCTGAACACAATGCAGAACGGGTACTGCCGGTTGAAGAAATTTTTCAAGCTATCATTATTTTCAATCTTGCTTGTCTCAGTTGTATTCTCATCGCTTCCACACAATGCCTTTGGTGATGGCTTTGCCATGGAAAATCTTCCACCTGCATCGGTAGGAAACAGGCAGGTACAACTTTTCGTAAAGCTAAACCCAACCATACTCTTTTCCAACTCTGGTGTACAGCCAACGGTGTTTTTCAGATGGTTTGACGCAAGTACAAACCAGACGTTACAGCACATCTCGTTTTTCCTAACAATTACAAAACACAACCAGTTATTGTTCAGGGAGCTTCTTCACACCCATACGGGAATTCTCAACATAAACATTATTCCAACCAGTGGGCCGTCATGGACTGTATATGGAGATCATGAACCGATTCTCAACGGCTGGGTTCCTGACAACGATGATGATCCAATTGATGTTCAAGGACCAATCTTCAACGAGGGAGGCCTTTATCACTTTAACATTCAGATGTTTTCAATAGATTACGACAACAACATTTTTGATACAACAGACAACCCGCAGAGCGTGCCAAACTTTGATGCATATCTCAGTGTCGGAGATGTGTCAAACCATGATCTTACCTACAGTGGAAATACCTACAACTCTACTGTAATCTCATACTATGACAAGATAAATGACGACTTTAATTTTGATCCATCGAAATTACAGCTCTCATACTCGATGCCTTTTGACTGGAACATGACAAGACTTGCAAACCAGCCAATCTTTGTGCACGAGGAGATTCATATTCCAAAAGCATTCAAGGAATTTACAAACACCCCAACATATACTGCAACAATGAATGGTTATGAGATAACTGGCAGAAGGCTTATCGTTGATCCGTATACGTCGGGAACTGATGTCATTGCACACATACTGCTAAACAAGATAGACATACAGCAGATTGCAAAAAGTATGCCAAATGGTACTGACTCGATGAACTTTACTCTTGCTCCAGCCAAGTCAAATGTACAGACATCAAACAGTGCACTCACTGACTTTGGAGGATGGGGAGTCAAGCTAGGATGGAACCCGACGCAGATTACCGCAAACACTGCAAACAAGCTTAATCTTTCATTCTTTGATGCATTTACTGAAAATCCAGTTAACGGAGACGTCAATTATAATCTAAAGATGCTAGACAGCAGCGGCAACACAATTTTCTCCAAGACAGGTCTTACTGCAAAGAACTCACAGGACACACAGACACTGAACTTACCTGGAAACGGAATTTACACATTACAACTGAACATTACATCCGTAGTTGGACCAACAGGCCTTGCCGATACCTCTAGGATAGGTATGGCAAGAGCAAACTTGGTTATCCCATCTACAGTCACAGCAGATACCGGGGTTGTTGCTTTAGGAAATCAGGCTGGAGGTCAGAGTACACAACCGCCATCCACAACTACGACATCTACAACGACAACCACAACTACTGCAAATAACACAAGTGGCCAAATTGTAATTCCTGTGTGGGTCAAGAACAATGCCAAGTGGTGGTCGCAAAACACCATAGATGATTCTACTTTTGCTTCTGGAATACAGTATTTGATAAAACAAGGAATAATCCAAATTCCAACAACGCAGCAGGGACAAGCAGCATCACCCGGTGTTCAAATACCTCAATGGGTCAAGACCAATGCTGGATGGTGGTCTAGTGGACAGATTGATGACCAGACATTTGTTGCTGGCATACAATATCTAATCAAGATCGGAATAATCACAGTATAGTTATTGTTTGAAGGAATACCTCTTTTTACGTAGGATTCTAAATTCGCAAAGTTTTCAGAATTTATTTCAAATCTTGGTAGCACGCTATTTATAGAAATTCCCTGTTATCTCATAGTCCAATGTTACCAATTAGGGATGAAAATCCAAAACCTCCTGGCTACAAACCGTATGTAACTTATGCATTGATATCCGTCAACGTAATCGTATTCTTCTGGGAAATTGCGGTAACCCAACAGTTCTTCGAATTTACTAACAATAGGGCAGAAACAATGTTGCTAAATTATG
>JAGWGO010000145.1 GCA_028867395.1 Nitrososphaerota archaeon
ACGGTATAGTCCAATACCGGCTGCAATTAATGCCTTCCCAACAAGATAAGTTATAATGGCGCAAACCTTAAAAGAAATCATGCTGGAGCGTCTAGTCTCCGGCCTTAAAAGAACAGCCGTAAAGTCCCCATCCAAGTGGGCTGAACTCTACCGTGAATTACCAACCGGTCGCTGGTCTTTTAAGCACTACCCTTGGTTACGAGATATGCATGATTCTACTGCCCAATACAATGTTGGACAGAAATCAGCTCAAATGGGCTTTACTGAAACACTTCTGAATCTCACTTTTTACGGTATAGACATTCGAGGTTTCGACTGCCTATACCTTTTACCTAATAAAAATCCAGACGCAAGTGACTTTTCTTCAGGACGATTTGGTCCGGCGTTGGCCTTGTCGACACATCTACAAAATCTTTTCACTGATACAGATAACGTCGGACATAAGCGTGCAGGTGCGGCAAATCTTTATGTGCGTGGATCGCAAAGTCGATCTGGACTAAAAGGTTTGCCCATCAACTATCTTATGCTTGATGAAGTGGCCGAATTTGTTGAGGCAAATATTCCTCTAGCTTTCGCTCGTACAGATGGACAACTTGAAAAGCTCATTTGGTTAATATCGACACCCACTTACGAGGGTAACGGCATTGGTATTTACTGGGAAAAGTCGGACAAACGACACTTTTTCTTCAAATGTCCAGGCTGTTCACGACGTATAGAACTCAAATTTCCTGATTCTATGGTAATGTGTGGTGAGGACGAGCATGACCCTGACGTCAATAAGTCCCACCTACAATGTTACGAATGTAAAGTGAAGCTACCGCACGAAACCAAACACTTGTGGCTTGGTGACAATTTGTGGGTCCCAGAAACTCCTGGACGCGATATCGCGGGTTTCACAATTTCGCAGCTCTATTCACACACAGTAACACCACAACAACTAGTCAAGTTCTACTATGAGTCCTTACACAACGTAGCATTTGAAGTTGAGTTTTTTAACTCAAAATTAGGTGTTCCGCACATAGTTAAGGGTCATAGAGTCAATGACGATGACTTAGATTGGTGTATTTTACACGGTCGGAAGAATAGAAAATCAGACCAACCGGACCAATATCGTGGACAACTCATTACTATGGGTGTCGACGTCGGTCCAAGGAAGATACACTACGAAATCGCCAAATGGGATATCAACATGTCACACTTCCAAGGCGACGTAAATAGTTGTTCAACACCAATGATTATTACTCATGGCACTGTTGAACATTTTGAAGAGTTGGACTATTTGATGCAACAATACGGTGTCGTATCGTGCATAATAGATGGTAATCCAGAACGACGTAAAGCCGCAGAATTCGCTAAGCGATTCTACGGCCGTGTTCGTTTGTGCTTCTTCGGTAGCAATATTACTGGGAAAACATATGTAGACTCAAAGATTGAGTACAATGGCGACCCGGTTATACGTGTAGATAGGACTACTTGGCTTGATCAGGCTTTAGGTCGGTTCATTAACCGGACTATTTCCCTCCCCACAGATACGGATATCGAATATCGGACACAAGTCAAGGAGCCTGTGAAATCGTATAAAAAAGATGGTGATGGAAACCCAGTCGCGACATACATAACATCAAATGGTCGTGATGACCATTACGCCTTTTCACGATGTTATAATGAAATGGCACTTATGTTTGTTGGTGCATTGGGGACTAATCAAGATATCTAGAAGGTAATAACTATGGTTGGCTTTACACCATCATCACTATATCGCGGTGTCGTTGTTAATGGTACAGACTTCACAGGTGCCCCTAAGAATGTCCACGAAATCACACATCCTGAGTATGTTACACTTAGTCCTTGGTGGTATAAGTGGCGACTCACATATGTAGGTGGCGAGGACTTCAAGCGGGTATATTTGAAAAAATATTCCGCACGTGAAGATCCTAACATGTTCATTGAACGCAAAGAAATGACTTATATACCCGCTTTCGCTAAGACGGGTATTAATGAAATACGAAATGCTATTTACCAACGATTGACTGATATCACCAGAGTAACGACATCGACAACGTATAATAATGCTGTCGCAGGTAAAAATGGTGGTGTAGATCGTAATGGTAGCACAATGGAGTATTTTCTAGGTAGTGATGTCCTAACTGAACTCCTAGTCATGGGCAAGGTTGGCGTATATGTCGATGCACCAAATGTTAATGCAGCTAATTACGAACAATCATCGAAATTAAGTCCATACGTGTACGTCTATAAAGCCGAACAAATAAGATCCTGGGTTCAAGATTCTAACGGCAATTTCCTAACACTATTGTTAGAAGACGTAGACTACGATTTGAATAGGGACTATCAGTTACCTATAGCGACAACTATTCGCTATAGATACTATTGGATTGGTGAGGATGGGTTCGTACATTGTCACTTCTATGACAATGTTGGACAGCCACAAGATGATGAAATCATTCTTGGAATCACTGAAATACCTTTCCATATGCTACAAATCTCTTCATCAATGATGACTGAGATAGCCGATTATCAAATTGCATTAATGAATATGGCATCTAGTGACGTACAATTCTCAAGATTGGCCAACTATCCACTATATGTGGAGAAATATAACCAAATGGCTGAGTTGAGTACGTTCAATAAGTCCGGTACACGAGGCAATGATTGCTCGCCCCAGACTGACGGCTCATCGGCTAAAACCAATGAGGCCCATCGAATTGAGAAAATTGGTGGGTCATTAATTGGTAGACGTTTTCCACAAGATGTGGATTACCCTGAATGGGTAGCACCGGACACCTCATCCTTAGCCGCTTCAATGGCTAAGCAAGAGCAAATGAAGCAAGAGATTCGTACATTATTGTTCTTAACTTTGGGTAATTTGCAGCAAAATAAGCAATCTGCGGACTCAAAACAGCAAGACATATCTCAAGAAGAGAACGGTTTGAGCTATATTGGCTTCGAATTAGCTCTTGCTGAGAATAAGATGTGCCAATATTGGCAAGCTTACGAGAAAAATACTAACCCTTTTAGTATCAAGTATCCACAAACTTTTGATATACGAACACTTGAAGATCGTATTGATGAAGCGACGAAATTTTCTAAGCTAGTCCAACTTGTACCATCTATAACATACAAACGTGAAATGTTGAAGATGGTTTCAAAGTCATTACTAGGTGGCCGGACTCCTTATGAGTTAATGGAAAAGATTAACCAAGAAATTGATAAGACTGAAGTCATTGTAGATCCTGTTCAAATGGCTTTAGACATTGAAAATAGGCTCGTTAGTCGACCCACAGCTAGTAAAATATCTGGGTATCCAGATGGTGAAGTGGACAAAGCAGACAAAGAAGCCGTTTTGCATGCTAAAGAGATAATGGAAGCCCAAACTTCACAGAAACCTGTAGATGGCAATATTGAAAATCCTGCTGCTCGCGGCGTACCAGCTTTATCAGCAGATCCAAAAGCTGATATCAAAAATGACAGGAATAAGAACAAAAAATATACTCCACGAGGAGAGGGTAAGAAACCAAATGCCAACGAATCGGTGGGAACTACATGAAGCAAATGTCCAAACAATGATATATAAGATGGAGAGAATAATCCATCTATTGTCAGAAATGACTCAAGCAGTTAGCCAATTGCCTAATGTAACGCAAGAAATCATAACATTTACCAATGAAATTAAGAAAGATACTGCCGATTTGCATGGAATGTTTCATGCAAATTGACTAGTTTTGACCGAAAGGGTAATCATGTCCTCTTTTGCACACAGAAAGAAGGTGATCCTTGTGGTCTGTAGCTAATTTTCTAACCCCTCCATTGAAAGGAAATGCCAGATGACGAATCCAACCGAAGACGCTATTGTTGCAATGAAGGCCGCGTATGAAGCCAATAAGGCTGAAGTGGCCGCTGATATTGCTGCCTTGAATGCAAAGGTCGCTGACCTTGCTGGTCAACTGGCAAGTGTGCCGGACTTGAGTGCCGAAATCGTTACATTGACGAATGAAGTGTTGGCTGATACAGCCGCTCTCCACGCTGCACAGAATCCAGCCCCAGTGACGCCGATTACTCCAGCACCCGCTGATCCAGCCACTCCAGCGAGCTAATAATGTTTGAATACTTTAAAACGTGGTTCAAAGGAATTACTACTTCATCAGGTAAAACATTGCTCGATGAAGTAGAAAGCTGCGTGAAAGACATTGACACTATCCAAGCTGATATGGCTGAAGCAAAAGTCATACTAGATGAAGTTAAGTCATTTTCACCTGCTACACTTTCAGCAAAAATTACTGCTTTTGAGCTTTTACTTTCTGGACTCTCTGACACAATTACGGAACTCAAAAAGACCATACCGCCATCTACACCAGT
>JAGWGO010000146.1 GCA_028867395.1 Nitrososphaerota archaeon
ATTCCAATTAAGATGAAGCTTACGTATCCTGCGTCATTTCTTAGTGACAATACATATACGACTCCCAAAAACAGCAGAACCATCAATGGGATTATGAAATCAAACGATTTGTCATTAGAATATCGGTTTTTGTAGCTGGCCAAAGGTATTTCTGTATAAACAACCATCCATCCAAATATAAACACTCGTAGAATTTTCAGATAAATCGCAAGTGATATCGTGTTGTCTCAATTACCGAGTTTGGATTCCGAGTTTCCCCATCTCTTGAAGAGATCGTGTTCTATGCCAAACTGGTCAAGACACTTTCCGACCACGTGATTTATCATATCATCTACATTTTTTGGCCTGTTGTAGAATCCAGGCATGGCAGGCAAGATGACTATGCCCATTCTTGCAAGTTTTAGCATATTCTCAAGATGGATGCTTGTTAGCGGGGTCTCTCTTGGAACGATGACCAACTTGCGTGACTCTTTTATCGTAACACCCGCAGCACGTGCAACAAGGGTCTCTTCATATCCATTAGCTATTGATGAAAGAGTCTTCATACTGCATGGAATTATTATCATTCCATCTGTTTTATGGGTCCCACTTGAAACACTTGCAGCCATGTTCGAGTCTTCAGAATAACTTGATGCAAGAGATTTTACATGTGTTAGATCATAATCTGTCTCAAGTACCAAGCATTTCTTTGCCCACTCTGTCATTATGAGATGGACATCAATCTTGCATCGTTTCAGAACTTCAAGCATTCTAATTCCGTAAACAATTCCGGAACTGCCTGTCATCCCTACTACGAGCTTCATAATAGAACTGGTTAGATTCGCTATTTAATTTCATAGTTTTTGAACATCTTTAATTATGGCAAAACTTGTCTTGGCACTTGTGAGCGTAAGCCTAGGTGACGTGGAAGAAAAACTGGTCTTGGAGCTAAAGCTAACTCCGATGCAAGCCAAAGTTTTTGTCTTGGTTGCAAAGAATGGAAAAAAAACTTCTGATGATATTGCACAAAGCCTTGGCATATCAAACACGCAAGCACTCGAGATTGCAAAGAGTCTTGTTGATCTTGGTGGATTTATTGACATCACAAAGACAGAGTTTGAATCCATGCATCCAAGATTTGCGGTGGTCAACATGTATAGAAGAATGTGCTTGCGAGAAAACATTCCTTTTAAAAAGAATTTATTAGTTGATAACATCTCAATTGTTTTAGAAAAACCATATGATGATGCAAGGACTAAATAGAACCAATTATGGAGAAGGAACAATGTCTGTGGATCAAGAACCTTGTAAGCATGAGATAGTTTACTTTGGAGTTACCAACATAAATTATGAAAAAAGAACTATAGGATCTGTGGACACATGGCGTTGCGCCAAGTGCAAGAAATTGTTTTGCGAAGAAAAACAACTTGGAATTGATAGCATAGTGGATTATGTAGGAATGCCAAAGATATTCCCTGACCAAAAATGGTCAGTACTGTTATGCAATCTAAAAAAGCACAAGGAGAAATGGAAGCTTGTCAAGGTAAAAAAAGACGACGAGATCCAGCATGAATGCCTAGGAGAAAAGGTAATCACGCTCAAAGTAAAAAACTTTAAAGTTGAAGACGACAAGCACTGGAACTTTTTGATTGAAAACTCTGTAAATAAGGCAGTAGAGATTTAGAATCTAGTATGAATCTTGAGGTTCATATAAACAACGTAAAAGGGAGTCAGATAGCAGCCAAGGTTACTGGAACGTTTACTATCGACAGTCACTCGTTCAAGTTTAGCGCAATTGCTTTTGGAAGGATAGGTGGGCATAACATTGGTGCTAAAATTTCTAAAGCTACAGAAAAAGAACTTGTAAAACTAGGATATAATGTGGACGATGTCATAAACGAACTCCAGCAAAGACTGGTCCGTGGAGATATCTCTCTTCCCGAAGGACTCAAAAAAGAATCGTTTGCTGACAGCTAAAAACTTGCTTCTTCTAGCGCCTTTGCGCAGGTACAACTTCTTTGCTGGGGGATGAGGTCAAGCAGCACACCAAGAAGATTCCTTGTGGTGTGCACGTTCTTTGATAGAGTTTCCAAAACTTCCTTTGCGGTAACGGGTTTGTCTGCCCAGACATCATAGTCTGTGATTGTAGATATTGAGACATAGCACATCTGGGCCTCTCTTGCAAGCTGGCACTCTGGAACTAGAGTCATTCCTATAATGTCTGCTTCTATGACATTTTTGTAAAATTTGGACTCTGCCCTTGTTGAAAATCTCGGGCCCTCAATGCAGACATAGGTTGCGTCCTTGTGAAGGTGCAGGTCTATCTTTTTTGCTGCACTATGCACTGAAGACTGGAGCTCGGAGCAAAAGGGGTCTGCCACTGATATGTGAATTACCTTACTCTCTTCGTAAAAAGTGTATTTTCTTGATTTTGTAAAATCGATGAACTGGTTTGGAATGACAAAGTCTCCTGGCTTGAATTTTTCTTGCAGACTGCCTACTGCAGACGGAGCTATTATCCTCTTGATTCCCATCTCTTTGAACGCCCAAATGTTTGCCCTAAAGTTTATCAAGTGTGGAGGGATTGTATGCTTTCTTCCATGTCTTGGCATGAACGCCACTCTTCTTCCCTTGTACATGCCCACGGTTATCGAGTCAGATGTCTTTCCAAAAGGTGTGTCTATTGTAATTTCTTTGCTCTCTGTGAGTAGACCGGGATCATAAATTCCAGTACCTCCAAATATTCCAATCTCTGCTTGCTCTGTCAATATTTCACCAGTGACTCATACCTGTAGCCCTTGATCACTTTTGATCCTTTAAGCTCTGTCAGTTCAATGATAAATGCAAAACCCGTGACTACTCCACCTATCTTTTCAACCAACTTTGCAGCAGCTTTTGCGGTGCCTCCTGTTGCAAGTAGATCATCACAAATGAGAACTTTCTCGCCTTTTTTTAATGCGTTATTTTGAATCTCCATGGTGGCAGTGCCGTATTCTATGTTGTATGTCAACTTGTGAGTGGAGCCTGGCAGCTTGCCTTGTTTTCTTACCATTACCATTCCTTTGTTATACTTGAGAGCAAGGGCGCAGGCCAATGGAAAACCTCTTGATTCGATACCTACAAAAACGTCTACGTCCTTTGGATGAACGCGTTTTGCAAACTCATCTACTACAAGTGAGAGTGATGACGGGTCTCTTAAGAGAGGGCTAATGTCTCTAAATAGGATGCCTTTCTTTGGAAAGTCTGGGATCTCCGCAATTTTTTCTTTTAGGTTCACAAATGGTTCACAATCTGGACCTGTAAAAAATATTTCTCCACGAGTGATTTAGTGGATAGTTATGGTTGTTGTGACTTTGCCAGCTATGCTTGATACCTGTACCGTGAAAGTTCCAGTTCCAAAGTTCTTTGGAATAAGCCATTCTGTGCTGTAATCGCCCCTGTTTGTTGATTGTATGTGTAATGTCTGAAGAGACGCATTGCTAGTTCCAAGTATGTTTATGACCACTCCTACTTCTTGGCCTGCTCCGCTTCCTGAGATTGTAACAATGTCTCCTCCACTATAAGTCGGGGGATTCTTGTCCAGAGTTACCGTCATTAGAGACTCGGACTCGACAACAATGGGGATGCTCTTGTGGTTAATGCCGCTTGTGGCGTCCATCTTCCATGTACCTCCCATTCCGTTATCTGGTATCCTAAAGTCAAACACTGAAAAGCGACCCTGTTTGTCTGTGAATTGTTGTTCAGAATGTGTAATGATACCGTTTGGATCGCTCAAACTTATCTGTACGATGCAGTTTGGATTGGCATTTCCGAAAAGTAGGATGTTGTCTCCTGGGTTGTATTTGCTCTGAGTAGTTTGAAGGGATATCTGTCCGCAACCTGTTTGAAGACCTACTGCGAATTGGTCTACTACCTTGTCATTTCCTCTAGTGATGGCAATAGCGTAGATTCCAGGTGTATAAGACGTTAAATTAAATGAGTATGATGCAAAGCCATCTTGTCCAAGTGATATGGTATCTGAGAATTTCTCTTGGTCGGAAGGATCTATTCCTACAACGTTTAATGTAGAACCAGGCGGGCCCGAGACGCTGAGTAATGGTTTATCGGTTACCTGGTAGTTCAATTTGTCAAGAGTTGCACGCAATATCTGAACTGGGTCTTGACCCACGCCGATAGCAAGAACCACTTGATCACTTCCTTGTGAGGCGGTGATGATGTAGGTGCCTGTGATTGCAGTGCTTGATATCGGGAACGAGGTTGCAATCTTTCCATCAGCAGTTACATTGACATCCTTTGCATATGCTTGGTTTGAGGTTGGGTCGGTTACTACTATAGACACAGGCTCATTGGATATCGAGGTGCCGTTTATAATGACA
>JAGWGO010000147.1 GCA_028867395.1 Nitrososphaerota archaeon
TTTAGAGTATAGCCCAACTATAGGATGTTTGTTCTAAACAAACAAGGTACTATATGGAAATATTCTCTAGAAAACTCAGATGTGATAGCATGGCACTCAGAATACTTGTTGCAGAAGATAGTGAAGATTTGTCAGATACATACAAAGTCGCACTTGAAAATAGAGGGCACATGGTCACAACAGCAAGAGATGGAACACAGTGCCTTCAAATATACTCTGATTTTTTAAAAAACAAAAATAGTGAGTCGAAGTCATTTTTTGATGTTGTCATATTAGATCAACAAATGCCTGGCATGGACGGAATAGATGTAGCGGATGAGATTCAAAGGGTTAATCCAAAGCAAAGAATAATTTTCATCACAGGGTATGGAACAGAAGTTATTAAAAAATTGCGAGGTCTTAGGGAAGAGGTCGAAGTGATGAACAAACCATTTACGTTAAAAGCGCTGATAATTCAAATTGAAGGGTGGTCTCTTTTTTCTTGGCGGGAATTCGCAAAACGCGGATTTAAAGACTGGGATGGATATTCTGGTACCTCAGTCCCAGTTGGCCCAAGTAGATCAACAGGAATCTAGAATTTAGATGAGGTAAAACCAATGATTTATCAAAAGGCAAGCACCGGTTTTAGAATAGGAGCATCTGTTGGCATAATAATACTGATGTTAGGAATCGCAGTAGCGATTAGCGCCTCTGCTAATGCAGTCATCACAGATCAGACTAAGATCATAACCAATTTTGACGAACCACTTGAAAAAACATTTGTTCAAGTAAACGATATTCAAAAAAACAAAGAAAACATCCTTGATGATGCAATAAAATTTTTACAGGCAAAAGATATGAGCGGTTTTCAATTGACTAAAGATGAATTTGGTATCTCTGAAGGTCTTATGATTAATGAGTTGACACAGTCAAGCGATTTAATCAATATGGGTGCAAATACACTTCCACTAGAATATTTAGATCCAAATCCTAATCTAACTTTAACAAAGATAGATGGGATAGAAAGACTCAATGCAGCTTATGATCAATCAGCACATGATCTATTTGCACTGTCTGATGTTTCAGATAAATCTAAATTGAATAAACGTGTAAATGATCTAAAAGATAAAGAAACCTCACTAGACGAAAAACAAACAGTTCTCTTAGCAGATATCGAATCATCGTATCAAAATATAGGGACTTCCATAGATCAAAATAAACAGAGATTTTTAATGCTAGAAATAATCATAATTGCGTCTGTAGGGGTAATTTCATTAGCTTCAGGTCATTTTGTAAATCAAATAAACAAAGATTTGGTTCACGAGGTATTCACTAGGACGAAATCCCTTCAAAAAGCAAATGAAAAGCTTCAAAAATTAAATATTTTAAAAGATGAGTTTATCAACGAAGCGTCACATGAATTGAAAAGCACACTTAATCCGATTTATGGATTTGTTGAATTGGCAAAATGCGGAGATATGGATAAAGAAGAAGCTCTAGCTGGAATAGCAAAACAAGCACGACAAATCGAAGAAGTAGCAAATAAGATGTTAGATTTAGGAAAAATTGATAATAATAGATTACAGTTGTTTATAGAGAAATTTGATTTAAACAATCTCATATCAGAGATTGTTGATGTGGCGAAGATAAACTTGAAAGAGGACGTATCCATAGTAAGAGATCTATCTGAAAGTCTCGAAGTTGAAGGCGATAGGGTACGCATAGGTCAGGTCATTAGAAACATCCTGAATAATGCCATTAAATTTACACGTAAAGGCAGAATTCTTGTTTGCACCTCAAATGATGGAACAAATGCAGAAATAGAGATAACCGATACCGGCATTGGTATTCACCCCGATATACTTCCGAGATTGTTTAACAAATTTGTCACAAAAAGCCACAAAAGAGAAAATCTCGAAGGCAGTGGATTAGGGTTATACATATGCAAAGGAATCATAGACGCACATATGGGAAAGATCCATGCACATAACAACCACGACCACCACGGGGCAACAATATCCTTCTCAATCCCATTAACCCACCAGGCAAACAATCACGAAATTCATGAAACTCTAATCAATTGATTGTTTGTATGACTTGAACAAACTAGTGTTAATTTATCAATCATGCAAATAAAGCCATAGAATGGGTCTTCAGATACTTTCGGGCGAAGATAATGAATTTGCTGCACTACAATACAAAAAAGTATTCGAAAAAAATCAGCATCAGATAACAATCGCAAGAGATGGTGAGGAGTGCGTAACAAGATATAAAAAAGCACTAGAGAATTGCCCAACGGAAACAAATCCCTTTGATGTGGTATTGCTTGATTTCGTAATGCCAAAGAAAAATGGAGTACGAGTAGCAAAAGAGATTCTTGATCTGAGACCAAGTCAAAAGATAATTTTTGCCTCCGCATTTGGAAGTGGTATTCTAGATGACGCGTCGTCCATTCTGAAAGACTCGATAGAAATATTGCAGAAACCTTTTTCGCTAGAGTTCCTAGTCAAAAAAATAGAAAATTCCTGCACTTTGAAAGCCACACACTAAAATTACAAAATATTGCCGCATTGGAATGCCACATGGCATGAAATTTCCACAGTTTTTATCACTTGTAGTCAAATCTATCATGTATGGATAGCATTATGAACATAATAATGCCAGAAGCCATGATATCAAGCGTAGCAAACCTGGCTAAAAGTAGTAACTGCTCCAATAACGCGATCGTCAAACTGGCCATAGCAAGATTTCTTTTTGACCAAACGCTGTCTGTACCCAATATTTTTGAAAGTAAAATAGAGATAAAACAACTTGATAAAACATCAGATGATGTAACAAAAGAGATTCCCTTTGATAGGATAATCTCCGTTCAATATACACTAGATGATGGCAAAATCATCCGCATAGTGAGAGAAAATAAGATTCATTAATTTTTACTTGAATCAGATTAATAGATTAAGTTGTATATAGTGAATGCATCTCATATTTTTGAGATAGATTCTTTGGCAATCTTATTGTGAATACTGTTGGTTGGGATCTTACTGATATTGTGCCACCGTGTTGTTCCACAATGCTTTTACATATTGACAGACCAAGTCCCGTTCCGGTCTGTTTTGTTGTGAACAGAGGATCAAATATTTTTGGAAGTATATCGGATGGTATGCCAGGACCAGTATCTTCAAATTCCAGTTGTACACTTGACCCAAGATCAACCATTCTGATTTTTATTTCACCTTTGTCATCCATTGCTTGAATGGCATTGATGATTAGATTTGAGAACACTGCTTCAAGTTTTCGGGAATCACAGTTTATTTGAATGTCAGATGTTGGCTTTGATATGTTTATTCCCGGAGGGATCATAACACCCACAATCGCGCTATCAAGCGTGGCAATGATTGATGTCATTTGTAATGTCAAATCAGATCTTTTTACAAAGTTCAAAACATCGTCAATCTGATGTGTCATTCTCTGCACAGATCTATCGAACCTAGTAAAATGTTGTAATCTTTCCTCTACCCTCATGTTTGGCTTTACACGCATTATGTCCATTGTGTTTTTCACTATTGAGAGAGGATTACGTAGATCATGTGACAGTCTAGCTGCTAACTCTCCTATGACAGTGAATTTTGCACTCTTTATCAGATCTTGTGTTTTTTCATCAACCTGCTTTGCAAGGAAATCTCTTTGGATGGACAACTCTTTTTCTTTTGAAATTACCTTGTCAAGTTTTTCCTTCAATTCTACCGTCATCTTATTATAATGAAATTTTTGTTGTTCAAGTTCGTGATTTGACTTGACAAGCTCATCGTTTTTTTTGTTCATAGATGCACTAAGATCAAGCAAAAACCCTACCTTGTCCTGCAGATCATGGTTTATTTTTGATAATTCCTTGATCTTTTCCATCGACTCTGATGCCAACTGATTGAGAATCTTTTCCTTTTCCTGTAGTTCAGTCTTTGTAGCGTCTAACTCTTTGAATGCCCGTCCTGTAAGAGTGCTTAGGTCCTCTATCAACGATGAGTTCTTTTCAGTACCTGTAGGCTGTTGAGCCATCCAACATAATATGTTCAGAAAGGGACATTAACTTTTGTGGTTGTATGAAATGAACAAACATGTTTCATATCTAAAGGCTATCCAATTGAAGGTTGTGCCGTAACTGGCAAATAGTTGAAACATACTTTCCTATAAAATAAGATCAGACCCAAAACCTCAAACTGCTCTATTAACAAGATGGTATCAATGTTAACAAGCCACCCGCCCATCATATCGTTCATTATGGCATATGTCATTGATGCTATCTGATCAAAACGTGAAAAGCCAAATAGTAAATTATTTTGGTTTATTTGTAAAATTTCTGCCATGTTCTTTATT
>JAGWGO010000006.1 GCA_028867395.1 Nitrososphaerota archaeon
TGGAAACATCGATTAGCACTCCGTCGCAGTCAAATACTATGCCATCTAGTTGTTTGATCCTTTCTATCTTTTTTGGATCGACATATATGCCATCATCCATTTTTTTTAGAGTCAATTCAGAAGATCTCGTATTGCTGTAAGGAATTTGGAGTTCATTTCGTGGGTTCCGACAGTAACCCTCAGACATCCATCATACTTGCCAACTTTTCCAAGATTTTTTATCACAATGCCTTGTTCTATGAGTGCCTTGTGAATTCTCTTGCTTGCACCATCTGCTGAAAACAGGACAAAGTTTGCTTTAGAGTCAAAGACCTTGAATACCTTCATCTCCCTCAGTTTTTCGATTATACGAAGTCTCTCTCTTTTCACTAGATCTACAACATCTGTGAAATACTTTGATTTTTTTAATGCTAGAATTCCTGCTTCTATTGCCACAGTATTGAGTGGGTAAGGATATTGGATTACTCTAGAAAAGGCATCCACAGTTTTTTTGTTTGCCACAAAATATCCAATTCGTAGGCCTGCAAGTCCAAACGACTTGGAAAGCGTCCTCAATACCATCAAGTTGTTCATCTTTTTGGTCGAGTCAACAATTGTATAGTCTGCAAACTCTACATAGGCCTCATCAATGATTACAAGTCCGTTAAATGACTGGACAAGTTTTTCTAGGTGTTTTCTTGGAAACTGGAATCCTGTCGGATTGTTTGGAGAGTCAAGATAAAGTATGTCTGCTTTCTTTGAATTGGCTACAAAGTCCTCTAGGCGCAGACTCATCTGGTCATCAAACTGAATCTTTGTTGTCGGTATGGCATACAGCTTGCACCTTTCTTCAAAAAAGCCAAAAGTTGGCTCTGACGTCAAGATCCTAGTCTCTTTTGAGGCTAGATTTCCAAGTACTAGGTCAATTATTTGGTCAGAACCGTTGCCAACTCCTATCATCTCCTTTGGCATCTTTATGTAATCAGCAAGTGCTGCAACAATTCTCTCCGTTCCACCAAGTGGGTATTCTCGTACATCCATCTTTTCTCTAGTTTGGTTTACCAGATCTTGGAAGAAGGAAATGTCAATTGCGTAATTTTCATTAGAGTCAAGCTTGATTGCATTTGAATACTTGTCAGGCTTTTTGTATCCACCAAGTTTCGATATGTTTTCTATCTTTTTTTCAAACCAGCCTTTTTTCATCGTGTTCTCCACCTTACGGCTTCGTAGTGGTTTGGCAAACCTTCTGCATCTGTCAAGGCTTTCATGTACTTTGAGATCATTTCAAGTGATTTTTTGGATGACTCTACTCTAGTTTGCAGTTTCATGTAATCGAGCACGCTTAAGGAGCCTCTCGTCTTTCCAAAACCACTAGTGGGCAAGACATGATTTGAGCCCAATAGGTAGTCACTTGCAGATGAAGGAGTGTTTTGTCCCACAAGCACAAGCCCTGCAGATCTTATCTTTTTTGCCATATTCTGTGAGTTTCTAGTCATGATTTGCAAGTGTTCTGGAGCAAGTTTGTTTGCAAGGTCAATCATTTGAGGCTCCGTCTTGCAAATGGCGATAAATCCATTATTTTTGAAACTTTCCTTGACTATTGCAGAGCGTGGTACAAAGTCAATCCGTTTGCTAAGCGATTTTATCACGTCTTCCTTTAGAGGTTTGGAGTTTGTTATTAGGCAACATGTGGTGTCTGTACTGTGTTCCGCTTGCGATATTAGGTCAATTGCAACAATATTTGGATCTGCTGACGAATCGGCAATGATTGCAAGTTCTGTAGGACCTGCAACCATGTCAATTGAAACAACATTACTTAGAATTGACTTTGCTAATGTGACAAACATCCCTCCAGGACCAACTATCTTGTCAACTCTTGGAATTGATTGTGTTCCATATGCAAGTGCAGCTATTGCCTGAGCCCCGCCTATTTTGTAAAACTCGTCTACGCCACAAATATGAGCGGCTACAAGTGTGAGTGGGTCTACCGTTCCTTTTTCATTTGCTGGAGATACTGCAACTATCCTTTTTACTCCAGCCACTTTGGCAGGCACAACTGACATTACAACCGTGCTTGGGTAACGTGCCTTGCCGCCTGGTATGTAGCAAGCCACACTTTCTAGAGGTGAGAAAATTTTTTCTATCTTTATTCCATCATTTGTGAGCGTAACATTTTGCAGTTGTTTTTTTATTAGATTTTCAGACCTGGCTAGTCTCTCCCTTGCAATCTTTATTGCTTCAATCTGATCTTTTGTGACGTGCTTGTAGGAGTTTTTTATTTCCTCTCGTGTCACTCTAAACGACCTTAGATTTGCCTTGCTGAACCTTCGTTCATATTCCCGGAGAGCCTCGTCCTTTCTTTGCTTTACGTCTTTGATGATAGATGCTACTTTTTTCTCAAGTTTATCATTAGGCCTAGGCCTCAGTGACTCTAGAGTAGAATCTATATTTTTGACATCTATGATTCTCATCAACTTTCCTCGTCACGCTTTATCTCCTCAAGTGCAAGAATTTGCTTTGGCTCATGCACAACCAAGCCTTGGGCTATCTTCCTTAGCTGCGGAATTAGTTTGTGAAACTCTGATTTTGGAATTACAGTGTTTATACCATACCACCCCTTTTCGCTAAGTGGACTCACTGTTGGGCGCTTGAGAGAAGGCAATTCTTTGAGAAGTCTGTTGAGATTTTCCTGTTTTACGTTTAGGAACAAGTGCAAATGCTTCTTGCCCTCTACTGCACCGTGCAGCATGGTTACAATATCATAGATCTTTTCACGTTTTATCTTGTCCTTGAGTGATGCCTTGTTTGCAATTAGAACCGCAGTCGATTCCATAACGGTATCAACTATTTTCAGTTGGTTCTGTGTAAGTGTGGTCCCTGTCTCAGTTACGTCCATTATAGCATCTACATCTTCTGGCGGTTTTGCTTCCGTTGCACCAAAAGAGAGAAAGATCTGCACATTTTTGTTATTACCCAATCTAATCCATGGTGTAACTATCATTGGCTGCTTTGAGCCGTAAAGCTTCTTGTAGTTTTTACATTGTGTGATAAACTTGGCGGCAGTAGTAAGATATTCTGACGATATTCTCAAGATCTTTTTCTTTTTTGCATAAGCAAGTATCATTTCGTCGAGAGACTTGAAGTGGTAAGAATCTGGAATTGCAATTACAAGTTTTATTCTACCATATTCCAAGTCAAGAAGAATTTCAACGTCAGATTTTGTTTCAGCCACCCAGTCTCTTCCCGTAATTCCAACATCATACAGACCATCATTTACCAAGTTGGGAATCTCTTGGGGACGAAGCATCTTGACTGAGATTTCCGGGTCGTCCAGCATTACTCTATAAGTTCGCTCTCTTCTGACAACCCTAGTCCAAGACTTTTCTAGTATCTTGAAGGTTGATTCTTCAATACTACCTTTTGGTACAGCAAATTTTACTCTAACCAACGTAGGCCCTATCGAACCTTTTGGATATATATCTAGTCGCTGGATTTGAGTATCTCTTTGGCCCTGGTAACTGAGACGTTGTTTTCTTGTGTCATCTTTGAGACTACCTCATGTATCTTATGTTTTGGCACTCCTGCACTAATTGCTATATTTTTTGCATGAAGCCTCATGTGTCCCTTTTGTATTCCCTCTGAGGCAAGAGCTCTTATCGCACTAAAGTTCTGGGCAAGGCCGACTGCGCCTATCACACATGCCAGTTCCTTTGCAGACTTGACCCCAAGAATCTTTAAACAAACCCCAATTATTGGATGGACCTTTATTATTCCCCCAACAATTCCGACAGGCATAGGAACCTCAATCTCACCTACTAGATTTCCTTGCTTGTCTTTTTTCCACGTGGTCAGGGAAGTGTACTTGCCATTTTTGGATGCAAAGGCGTGCGAGGCGGCTTCAATGGCTCTAGTATCTTGTCCTATCGAGTTTGCAACCGCAATAATTCCATTCATCACTCCTTTGTTGTGGGTTACCGCACGATACGGATCATTTGCTGCAAAATTGTATGCGTGTATTATATTGTCCACAACTTCTTTTCCGCCAACATCTTCTTTATCAAAGACTGCCCTTCCTCTAACCAACCTCTTTGTGGAGTGATTTGACAAAATTTTGAGAATTGTTCTTCCTCCTGTGAGCTCTTCAATCAATGGAGCGACTGCTTCACACATAGTATTTGTCACATTTGCCCCCATCGCGTCTCCAACATCAATTAGTAATTCAACTATTAACATGGTGCCAGATTTTGTTTTAATCTTCTTGCATGTCACCTTCTTTGCACCCTTGTTCATCTCAGACAAGGTCTTGCTTTTTGAGTTAGCTAGCTTGAGAATTTTTTGTGATGCCTTGAGAACTTTGGGGATGGCAGATTTGACATTTACATCAACTACCTGAACTTGTCCAATGATATATGATTCGTCAGATTCCATGGTAAAACCTCCGTGCTTTCTTGCTATTTTGGCTGCCTTTGATGCAGCAGCAATTACTGAGGACTCTTCAATTACCATCGGAATTAGATAGTCCTTGCCGTTTATAGTAAAATTAGTTGCAATACCAAGGGGAAAAGAGAATGTGCCAATCACATTTTCTACCATATGATTTGCTTCATCAAATGAGATCCCGCCTTCGGTTTTTAGAATTTCAACATCGTCATCTGAGAGACCTGCAAGAGATCTTATCGTTTCAATTCTCTCTTCTCTGCTTTTTTCATGAAATCTGGTAGTACGGTGGTCTGTCAATTTATTTTACTATCCTCAAAAGTTTGTCATCGTTTTGGTCAGGAAAGCCCATACCGTCTGTGTTTGAAGTAAGGATATACAGATAGCCGTCTGGTCCCTCGTTGACATCCCTGATTCTTCCCACCCCATCCAATATGATTTTTTGTTCTAGAATCGTTCCATTTCCGAGAGGTAATTGTTCAAGGCTGTGACCTAACAATGTAGCCAAGACAAGGCTGTTTTTAATGTCAAGCTTGCCTGACGAATAGTATACAATCCCTGCAGGCCCTATGCTGGGATTATAGCAAGCAAGCGCTGTTTGATATTGTGAAGAACCAGAACATTCTTGATTTGGCCATCCATAATTTTCTCCTGGCTTGATTAGGTTTATCTCGTCATTTCTTGTTGGTCCCTCCTCGGTCTCGTATAGATTTCCCTTGGCATCCCAAGCAAGACCCTGCGGGTTTCTGTGGCCATAAGAGTAGACAGGAGAGTTTGGAAATGGGTTGTCCGCAGGTATAGTGCCATCATCATTTAAGCGTAGGATCTTTCCTGCAAGCGATTTTAGATCCTGCGTAGAGTTTTGATCAGTGGCATCACCTGTTCCTATGTAGAGTTTTTTGTCAGGTCCAAACTTTAGCACTCCTCCATCGTCAAACTCTGCACCTGGTATCTTGTCAAGTATTACTTTGGCATCTGAGATTTTGTCATTAGATACAGTAATCCTCAGTACTTTGTTCCAAAGGTTATCCCCATCTTTGTATGTGTAATAGACATAAATGAAATGGTTTTTCTCAAAGTCTGGGTGTGCTGCTATACCAAGCAATCCTGCATCTGTCATGTCTGCGACATGAAGGTCTGCTACAGAATCATTTACAAGAGTTCCATTGTCAATTACTCTTATCCTTCCCACTTTTTCTGTAAAGAAAATTTTATTGTCTGCAAAACTCATAGCCCATGGCTTTTGCAAGTTTGTTGCAACAATTTGTACCGCATCTGTGCCACTCGGACTCGAAGTAGGTTGCGGAATTACAATAGGGTTAGATGGTGAAGAGAGAATAATAATTGAAGCGGCAACTGCAGCAGCAATTGCCAATATTCTAGTTTTTTTGTCCACGGGTCTTGAACCTTTGAAATCTTATTAATTATTTCTAAAATTAGATAAAGCGTATATATCACCCCGAAACTTCTTTTCACTTAGCGGGGTGGGGAAGCCAGACTAAGGGGCTAGGTCATCCCGGCGGGCTCATAATCAATCCAGATGAGAAACCCGCAAGTCAGTAGTTCAAATCTACTCCCCGCTATCTTTTCAAAAAGTTACAGAACCATTTCTCAGAGTTATCAAATTCCATATTTGTGTTGAATCGTGAAATTCTTTGCAGTGGCCTTGTCAGATGCCTGTGCGCTGATGGAATGGGCAGATAGAGTTGTTCTTTTATCTTGCGGGCAACATCCTTGATCTCTTTTTCATGCAAGACTTGGCCACATCTCTCACACTCAAAACCTTGACCCTTACCTTTTGATTTCATGCGTTTTGAGCACTTTGTGCACAATGGGTTTACCAAGACTTGGTTTTTTTCGAGTTTTATGACATCAATGTATTCTATGTTTATGGTTCTGCCGTATCTTTTTGAGGCCTTTCTTACACCTCCGCCAATTTTTATAATATCTCCCTTGATAAGATTCGATGCAACTTTTGCAAGCCCGGTCGGTTTGTAGACTGCACAGTTTACATTTTTACCAGACTTGGATATTGTAAACATTACATGACCGCCGATTACAGTTTTTGGTGTAGTGGAAACTTGACCTAATACAAATCCAGAGGAGAACGGTCGAAGAGCTTCAAGGTTGAGTTCGTTTTGCAGATGATCACCTGTTCCTTGGTTTGATCTAAAAACCATATAGCCCGACAACTTTTCATCGGACTTGACAAGGGATGCACCCCTAACAACGGATTTGACATCCTCGCCTCGCACCCCGAAAAATACTGGGTCGGGGCCATGTGGTGCGATAAGAATTCTTTCTTTTATAGCATCATAGCTGTTAAAGGTCTTCGGAGAGGTAATAGCCTGCATCTTTTTTACACTGTCTTTGAATATTATTCTCTTCTTGCCAAAATTTAACTTGTTTCTGTATGAGATCAGCTCAAATGTATGATCATCAAAGTCATACCCTATAGCACCTATTGCACCCACTAGACCCTGGCCATTTCCCATGTGGAATGTTTCAATTTTATTTTGTTTGGCAAACCTCTTTGCCCAGTCTCGGTTTACTAGCGTGCATAGAGCCTTCTTGCCAAACTCGGAGAACTCTTCTGGAATTTTCTCTTTTTCATAAAAAACAAGACCCGGGTTTGCTCCCTCGTGTATTGCAGAATATTCTTTGATAAAATTGATTACACTCTTCTTGACTAGGCTCGGGTTTTGGGCTATTACCTTTAGTGCAACTGCACCATTTCCCCGCGTCTTCCATGGAACATTGGGGTTGAACCTTATCAGATACGGATAATCAAGAAACTTGACCTTTTCCTTTCTCAAGTGTTCGACAATTTTGTAGGCAAGAAATGTGGTACACATGCCCTTTCTTGAATCAGTATCATCAAAACCAATGTGTAAAATGCCTTGTTTCATTCTATTACAGTCATCGTAAGCGTAGAACGCACATTTTTGAGTTGCCTTATCTGGTTTGAGATGGTCTTTTTGAGCGTCTCATTGTCTGGTGCTTCTATCTTGACTACAAGGTCATATGCGCCATAAAGAACATAGACATACTTGACGTGCTCGATTGCTCGCACCTCTTTTAGCAGTTCATTTTCTTTCCCTAATTCTGCGTTAAGCAGCACAAACGCTATTGGCATCACTTGGTCTTGATAAGGTACAATATTAAATTTTGTGCGAGTTCGTTTGGTTTAAATTAAAAAAATAATCTTAGATAGCGTTTGATAGTAATAGATGAGAAAAGGATCTTCGATGAGATTCAAAGAAGAAGACCTGTATCAGTAGCTTTGAATGGACCTGATGGAATTCTGCCAAAGATACAGGAGACCGCCTCTAACATAATGGAAAGGTTTGGAATTCCAGCCTATGTTCTTGCAGATAGCTGTTTTGGCACATGCGACATGAACACAAATGGGGCAAAGGTGCTTGGTGCAGAGATTCTTTTCCACATTGGACACTCGATAAACTCTACGAGTTTTGGTGACAACATAGTTCTTGTGGATGCGTTTGACAACATCTCGTTTGAAAACATTGCAAGAAAATGTGTAGAAGAATTTAGAGGAAAGACAATATCGCTTGTAACAGACAGCCAGCACCTACACGAGGTTGACAAGGTAAGAACAATACTGGAACAGGGAGGAGTCAAAGTAAATGTAGGAAGGGGGAAGGGACAGCTAAACGACGGACAGGTTTTTGGTTGCGAGTTTTATCCAGTAATGGAGACAAGAGACAGTGTAGATGCTAACATATTCTTGGGTCAGAGCAACTTTCATGCTGCGGGAGTAGCACTGTCAACAAGCAGGCCAACGTATGTTCTTGATCCGTACTTTAATGAGATAAGAGATGTGACAGAATTTGCTCAGACACTTCAGAAAAAGTCCATACTTGCAGTCTACAAGGCAGCCGAGGCAGAATCATTTGGCATCATTGTTGGATTAAAGGAAGGGCAGTTCTCAAAGATGGCTGCTCTCAAGTTCAAAAAAGAGTTGGAGGCACTGGGCAAAAAAGTCCAGTTGTTTGCCCTCACTGACATAACTGACGACAAGCTTAGAAATCTGAAAGGAGTTGATGCCTTTATACAAGTGGCTTGCCCAAGAATTTCAACTGACAACCACTTTCACAAGCCAGTTTTGTCTACTCCGCAAGCTAACGCACTTGTCAAGATACTAAAGAAGGAAAACGTAGAAAGTATTTTTCAGATTCCTCACTGGCTATGACTATATCTCTTCAGATATATGATAAACGATTATAATCATCAAAACCTCAATGCATGCATTGTCAAGCAAACAGGCGCTTCCAGGAGACAAAATTGCAATAATTGAGGAATTTGAGACCGGTCAGAATACATTTGATGATGGTCAATCCATAAGATCTCTAGTAGTAGGGACGCCTGAATTTGACAAGACAAACAGGATTGCCAATATTAGTGGAATAAAAAAACTAGGAGTGCCAAAACCTGGTAATATCATAGTGGGAAATGTATCTGCACTGATGAACAACATGTTTGCAATAAACGTGGTTTACATAGATGGCAGGCCAACCCATGCTGGCCTTGAAGTCATTTGCCAAGCAAGAGGTGCCAAGAAGAGAATTCTTGTAAGAGTAGGAGACATCGCTGCAGCCAAAGTAATTAGTTTGCTAAACGGCGTGATTCATGCAGTAATCAGTGAACCTGAGCTTGGAGTGCTTTTTACAAAGTGCAACAGATGTGCAGGAAGCGTTGTACCGCTTGGCAGCAACGTAAAATGTGTAGATTGTGGATATATCGAAGAAAGAAAGCTCTCAACCAAGTTTGGAAACAGCGATTTTATAAAATTCGATTCTAATTAAAAACATGCTCAAAGTAGCATTTCAGGGGGAACGCGGTGCATACAGTGAAGCGGCGGCTATGACTTTTTTCAGAGATACAATTGAGACTGTGCCATGTCCTACTTTTCATGAAGTTTTGGAATCAACAGAGATTGGCAAGACAGACTATGCCATACTGCCTGTTGAAAACTCTCTTGAAGGCAGTGTAGGGGAGAGCTATGATCTACTATTGACTACAAAACTCAGTGTTACAGGTGAGATCTATCACAGGATAAAGCATTGCCTTATTGGATTTGATGGCTTGGAAAAAATTGATACTGTTTATTCCCACCCACAAGCACTTGGCCAGTGTAGAAAATTCATACAGGAACATCATCTCAAGTCCATCCCTACTTATGACACAGCAGGAAGCGTTAAGATTCTACTAGAGTTGAAAAAAGACAATATTTCGTGCATCGCAAGCAGAAGGGCTGCTGAGATATACAAGGTCCCCATCATAAAGGAAGGAATCGAAGATAACTCCAACAACTACACAAGGTTTCTTGTGCTCACAAAGGGAATGTCTAACGGTACTGCAAAGGACAAGACATCAATAATTTTCTCAATAAGGCACACTCCTGGAGCGCTGTATAATGTGATTGAAAAGTTTCATGCAAACAAGATCAACCTTACAAAAATAGAGTCTCGTCCCACAAAGGCCACTCCGTGGGAATACAACTTTTACGTTGACTTTGAGGGAAATCAAAATGACAAAAACATTCAGGATGCGCTTGAAAAGATAAAACCGAACACAATTTTCCTAAAGATCCTAGGGTCGTATCCCAAGGCAGAGCTGGTCTAGAATCCCCTTGGCTTTCTTAATGAAAAGGCTGCACTAAATCCGATAATTAGGATTCCTGATGAGATGACAATCAAGTGGGTTGCAAATACTATAGGATCTTGTACTGCCTCCAGCTTTCCCGTTACATGTAGCGGAGAGTCGCCTGTGTTTGTCACATTGATAAAGTGTTTCCCATCCGCAAGACTGTACCAGTCAAAGCTTACCTCCTTTTGAAAGTCTTGATTTACCTGCAATCCAGTAGATGGCGTAGTCAAAGTCACATGGAATGAACTTCCTGTTACATTAAGAAGCTCATGAAAATGTTTCTGAGCATCAAATTGAAAGATATCAGGTTTGCCAATATCAACAGTATCGTTGACTGCAATTGCATTAGATACGAGCGACTGGATGAGGAAAAAAGATCCAATAGCTATTACAAATGCTCCGACGCCAATTCCTGTTGCAGTCTTTTTTGTAATCACTGAATCGAGCTATATTTTGCTCTATATTAAAACTACATCAGTTCAACGTCATGAGGCTGACTTTCTGCATATCCTGCAGTTGACATTTTTATAAATTCTGCATTCTGTTGCATTTGTGGTATAGTGTTTGCACCGCAGTAGCTTAGACCTGAACGTATGCCTCCAGTAAGTTGTTTTATTATATCTACGACTGAGCCCTTGTATGGGACCAGCGCTTCAACGCCCTCTGCAACGTAATCGTTGAGATCATCACTCACGGCAACAGTTCCAGTCTCCTTTGACTTTCTGCCCAGTGCTGCATAAAATGAGGCCATTCCCCTGTAGATCTTGTACCTCTTGCCATTTTTCATTACATAGGAGCCCGGACTCTCGTCTGTTCCCCCAAGCAGGCTTCCAACCATGACAGTTGAGGCACCAGCTGCCAGGGCTTTTGTTGCATCGCCTGAGTTTCTGACTCCACCGTCTGAGATTATTGGAATATCGTACTTTTTTCCCACTTGGGCACAATCAATCACTGCGGTGAGTTGCGGCACACCAGATCCTGTGATTACTCTAGTGATGCAGATAGAGCCAGAGCCCACACCTACTTTTACTGCGTCTACACCTGCCTTAATCAGGTCTTCTGCACCTTGAGATGTAGCAACATTTCCTGCAATCAGTTCACAGTTTGGAAATGCTTTTTTGATAAGCCTCACAGTATTGATTGCGTTATCGCTGTGTCCGTGTGCAATATCCACTACAATAACATCAGCGCCTGCATCAAGCAATGCCTCTGTCCTTTCCATAAAGTCGCCCTTTACTCCCACTGCTGCACCAACAAGAGGTCTTCCCTTCTTGTCCTTTGACGCATGTGGAAAGTTTCCTTCATTTATGATGTCCTTACTTGTTATCAATCCCTTTACGTTTCCACGATCGTCTAAAAGAGGTAGTTTTTCAATGCAGTTCTTTCGTATTAGCTCGCGAGCTTCTTGAATGCTTACTCCAGCCCTTGCGGTAACGACATCGCTTGTCATTACTTCCTTTACTTGTTTCTTCTCATCCGCTGGCTCTAGCATTGCAATGTCTCGTCTTGTCAAGATGCCAATCAGTTTGCCCCCAGGTTCTGTGACAAGCAATCCCGAGACTAACTTTTCTCTCATGTTCTCGATTGCCTCTCGAACAGTCTGGTTGGGGCCTATTGTGTATGGATTTTCAATTATTATGCTTCCTGAGCGCTTTACCTTGAGCACCTCAGTGGCCTGCTCCGATATTGTAAGAAATCTATGTATGATTCCAATACCTCCCTCTCTTGCTATCGCTACTGCCATTGCAGACTCTGTAACGGTATCCATGTTGGCACTGATGATTGGGATATTAAGCGATATATTGCGTGAAAGTTTTGTCTGTAGATTAGTTTGAGATCTAGTAGTTATGTTGGAGCGTTTGGGAACAAGGAGTACATCATCGAAAGTTAGTCCTTCCCTGATATCCAATGAAACCTTCTTGATTAGATTTACAATCTGTTATAAGCCTTGCTACTTTTTAGCTTCTGCGAAATTTGTACCGCATCAAAAGTTGCCTTGACGTTATGCGTTCTGATTACATCAACTCCATTTAGAACTGCAATCGTTTCTGCGGCAAGAGATCCTGCAAGTCTCTTGTCAGGATCTTTTTCTTTGAGAATCTCACCTATGAAAGATTTTCTTGAGACAGAAATTAACATTGGGTAGCCAATCCTCACCGATCTGAGATTTTGTATAATCATTACATCTCTTTTGAGCCAGTCCGAATTTATCTTGGTGAAGAAAATGCCTTCTGCTCTTTTTCTGAAAAACCCTATTGCAGGATCTACTACTATCTTTTCTTTTGATATGCCAGACTTTCTTGCAATAGATATGCTATGACGTAGCAGGTTTTTTGCTTGTGTCACTTGATTTCCAGAAATTGGGGTTTTGCTAAAGGCGGAGACTATGACTGATGGACGATATTCTTCCAGCACAGTCGTCATATTATTGTCATACTTTAATCCTGTAACATCGTTTAGTATCTCTACGCCTAGATCAAATGCGACTCTTGCCACGCTTGACCTGCAGGTATCAATCGATATTGGCAAACTAGATGCATTTTGAATTGCATGAATTGCCTTTGTAACCCTCTCAATCTCAGTCTTTTCTGGCACAAGTGTCTTCAGATAGGGAGCAGTTGACATGCCACCAACATCTACAAAGTCTGCACCATCACCTTCCATCTGTTTTACAATTTTGGCAATCTCCTTTTGTTCTGTGTAAACTGACTTTATGTAAAATGACTCGGGGCTTGTGTTGATTATTCCCATTATTCGTACGGGATTTTTGCCCCCTATTGCTACCCGGCCAAGTTTACTCATATGGTTTAATGACTGGTGTCTCGACATTTAGACTTATGAGAGTGCAAGGTTGGGAGGGCAAATATAACGAGATCCTGCGTGAGTTTGGATTTAGCAAAAAAAATGACCTTCGTGCAGCCAAGTTTCTAAACTCGCTTCTTGATTCTAAGGTTTCCCTGGAGAAGCTGGAACACAAGATAAGAAATAAAACGGTATTTGTTATCGGTGCAGGACCTTCTCTTTCATCATGTCTTGTATATATCAAAAAGTATAGAAACGTAACAACGATTGTAGCTGACGGAGCGGCCAAGGCCTTGATAGAGAATCATATTTCACCTGACATTGTAGTGACTGATTTGGATGGAAGTTTGGAATACCTCAAAAAAGCCTCCAAGCTAAATGCTGTGATGATAGTGCACTCTCATGGTGACAACATAGGAACACTTCCAATTGCTTTGCTTTTTAGAAACTGTATTGGAACTACAGAAGGAAGGCCATTTGGAAAGATAAGAAACTTTGGCGGTTTCACGGATGGTGACAGATGTGTCTTTCTTGCAAGATATTTTGGGGCAAAAAAGATAATCATGTTTGGAATGGATTTTGGGAAAAAAGTCGGTCCTTATTCAAAAGAGGGAACATATGATAAAAAAACAAAGATTGCAAAACTCAAAAAAGCACGCTCTCTACTAGAATGGCTTGCAGCAAAAGGAGAGTGTGAATTCTATACTACCTCTGAATTTATCAAGGGATTCCAAAAGAAGCAATTTGCTGACATTGAAGAGTTGGTAAAAAACTAGATAGAGATCTAAAGATAACTGGTCCATTTTTGATGGAAATATGTTCGTGGATATACTTAACATGTTTAGCCGTTATTCAATATGACTCAATACCACGCTTAGCTTAACCTCAAACTCATTTGAATATTTATTATCCGTTCGTCAATAGTAAAAACATGGACTTTCACTCAGAAGACGAGATCCGCGATATCTTGGAGCTACGGGAATGGATCTCTGAAGAGATAGAAAAGCGCCAAAAGGAGATAGAAAGACTCACACAAAATATCAGAATTTTGGATTCACTGGTAAAACAATCAAGCTTTAGCAAGGCATCGCATCTGGCATCATCACCGCAAGCCAAGGCTAGTCCAAAACCAGAGATGGAAGAGACTACAGGTGTTATTCCAATTAAATCGCCAGACAATCAAGTAATAGCAAATGCTCATGTCACGCAAGACGAACTTGTAATAATACCATCAGAGGAAGTTTCACTTGATATCGAGACACAGCCGTTCAAGTCATTTTTCCTTGGAAGAATAATTGGCAACATGGAAAGCCAGGACAATGCAGATGTCAAGAGCGGCAAGATTCCACAAAATACTGCAATAAGCTGCATGGTAAACAAGGATGGAACCAGAATTCGAGAGATACTGATAAAGAACTATAGACAGAAGGACAGGGTAAACGAGATAATCAATACAGCGACATGGTCGTTTGCGCGAATGATCGAAAACTCGAGAAAGTGAAATACATGGACAAGATAATCGTTTTAGATTTTGGTTCACAGTACAGTCATCTAATCTGTAGAAGAATACGAGAGTTTTCGGTATATGCAGAGCTTGTACCGTTTGACATATCACTTGAAGAGCTAAAAAAGCTCAACCCCAAGGGAATTGTCTTTTCCGGCGGACCTGCATCAGTATACAACAAGGACTCACCCCAACCCTCATCGAAGATATTTGAGATTGGACTGCCAGTACTTGGAATCTGTTATGGTCACCAGCTAATTGTAAACAATTTTGGAGGCAAGGTAAAGCGTGCAAACAAGGAGTATGGTTCATCTACTCTGAAGATAGACAACGGTTCAGATCTCTTGGCAGGAATGGGCTTGTCAACTAGAGCATGGATGAGCCACGGAGATGCCGCGGAGAGCCTTCCTCAAGGGTTTGAGGTAATAGGTCATACCGAGTCCTCTTTTGCTGCAGCAATTGCAAACAAGCAGAAGCTGATCTATGGGATACAGTTCCACCCCGAAGTCGTACACACAGAAAACGGAATCCAAATTCTCAAAAACTTTGTACTAAATATCTGCAAGGCAAAACAAGACTGGACACTGGAGAACTTTATCGATGATACGGTATCTCAGATATCAAAGATGGATGGAGATGTCTTGTGCGGAATTAGCGGCGGTGTTGACTCTACTGTTGCAGCTCTCTTGATTCAAAAGGCAATTGGCAAGAGGTTAAAGTGCGTCTTTGTAGACAATGGCCTTTTGCGATTAAACGAGGAAAAAGAAGTAGATGACATGTTCAAAAACAATTTTGGGATGAACTTTACAGCTATCAACGCAAAGGACAGATTTCTTTCAAGGTTAAAGGGAGTAACTGATCCGGAACAAAAGCGAAAGATAGTGGGCGAAGAGTTTGTCAAGGTATTTACCGAGTTTGCAGAAAAAAATGGTCCATTCAAGTGGCTGGCACAAGGAACGTTATATCCTGATGTCATAGAAAGCGGAGTCTCAAAGGGTCCTGCTGCCGTGATCAAGACGCACCACAATGTAGGCGGACTACCTTCTTGGCTTGACTTGCAGGTATTGGAGCCCTTGAGGTTTCTCTACAAAGACGAGGTAAGAAAAGTGGGCAAGCTTCTTGGCGTTCCTGAGAAACTCTTGTATCGCCATCCGTTTCCTGGTCCTGGCCTTGCAGTTAGGATAATGGGCGAGGTGACGCAAGAAAAACTGCAGATATGCAAGCAGGCAAGCAAGATAGTAGAAGACGAGCTATTTGCAGCTGGATGGTATGACAAGGTCTGGCAGGCCTTTGCAGCTGTTGGAGACGATAGGGCAGTCGGTGTTGTTGGAGATGAGCGAAAATACGGTCATGTGGTACTTGTTCGTATAGTGGACTCTATTGACGCAATGACTGCAGATTGGACAAGGCTTCCAAGCGATGTACTTGAGAAGATTAGTAACAGAATAACAAATGAGGTTGAGGATGTGGCGTGGGTAAGCTATGTTGTATCAAGCAAGCCACCAGCAACTATAGAGCCACAGTAAAAATAGAACACCCCCGAAATATGCATAGAAATGTGACGCTTCTCGTAACCCTTTTTGCCTTTGATCGGTATCTAATTTCATGACTGTTAAAAATGCAATAAAATATCTTAACCGATTGATTGATCGTAGACAAGAAGTTCTCGAGAAGATGAAGGAACACGTTAGCAAAATGGAGACAGATTCTGGAAAAGATCTTGGTAAAACCATTCTTCAAGTTATCGAAAATGACATTGAAAATTATCAAATTATTCTATCAGAATTGCAACCAAAAGGTACAGTATCTAACTCTAAAAAGAAAAAGAAATTAAATCAGACACGATAGATGTGCTCAAAATCTGACGCTTCTCGTAAAGGTTAAGATCAGTAAAACAAGTAAGATTTTGTTAATTTTTATATCAATTCTGCAACATGGTGTTATGGATGATGGGCATTCTCTTGAGAGAGAAAATACCAAATTCAGGCGCAGCGGTTTACAGTTCGATTATTTCATTTTAGAAGGCAACTTGATAGTTCTGCCGGCGACCATGAAATTTCCACGCCCACAATGATGAATAGTCTGGGGGTGTTTTTTCGAGCGGTCTATCCACGCTTTTACGACTTCAAGAATGAAGATATTGTATTTATTCACCATTCCTGTATCGACCACCCTGCATTCAAGACTGGCAAAACATTCGTCAATCAATGGCGCCCTGACTTGTGTAGCGGCGAACGGCGTCAGGCCAAATTTTCTGAACTTGTCAATGTTCCGCCCTGACGTGTTGCCGCATCCTGTAACCTCCCTGGCCAGTTCGACCGTAGGAATATTGATCACGCATTCCTTTGTTTTTCTTAGAACATTGAACGTATAATCTCGGTTGCTGATCACGCAGCCGACTAGAGGCGGCTCAAAATCGATCATCATGTGCCAAGACATTGTCATTATATTAGGGCGCTTTGGGCCGGCCGTAGTAAGAAGCACAACCGGACCAGGCTCAAGCAGGCGATATACATGCGATAAAGGCAATGACTTTTTCATAAGTTCATAATTCTTGTACAGTTCTAAAGTTTTACGACAATAGCAGATTTTGACGCAGAAAACGGGGGTAAACCATTTTTATAGAGCCGCAGTAAAAATACAAACACAATTTTTAACGTACAATTTTGTTGTACAAATTATTGCAATATTCCCTTATGATAGATTTTTCCTCTATATGGTTTTGCTATCGAGCCAATCTTGCCTTCTATTTCGATGACACCTCCTGACATGTATCGGCCAAGGTGACCTCCGGCATTACCATGGACTGTGATGCTTCCTCCCGACATGCTGTAACCAACGTAGTATCCCGCGTTACCTTGTACTGAAATCTCGCCTCCTGACATGTGTTCTCCAAGGTAATCTCCTGCATTGCCTGGCACAATGATCTTGCCGTATTTGAGTCTAAAACCAATACAGTCAGCAGGAACACCTAGGCTGGCAAAATCAAGTGTCACGGTCTCATCTTTTTTTATTATTTTGTTTACTGCAGCTGAAACAAAGATCCCCGAGGTCCAATAGTTTGCCTCATCAGTGAAATCCTTTCCACTAATCATACTTGCAAAGATTGTCACATCACTTAGGGTGCAGACTAACCCTTCAAGCTTTGATAATGCGTATTTGTAAGAATTTTCAGAGGTTAAACCGTTAGCATCAACAATATAATCTCGAAAGATCTCCGCCATGGCATTTACTGTGACATTTGAATTTGTTCCTGCCACAAGTTTGAGGATGTCTTGTTTCCTTTTCTAGTTTTGGTGCTGGTTTTTGCCTATTTTTGATGCATGGTGCCAAACCTCATTTCTGAGCTTCAATTATTGGTATTTTCACGCCTGAAATGTTTGCATTGCACTGAAGTGCATACCTACTGGATAAATCCTCCAAAATCATAATAATGACGATAGAAATGGTATCAAACCACAAGCTTCAACTTTTGAATTTCTTTGGGATAAAAAGTTCAAGAAAGCACATACTTATCTGCATAAGATGCGGCTCTGAAAATATTCAGAAAGGACCAAATTTCATCAAGTGTATGGATTGCCGAAAAACCCTGTCTATCAAGCCCTAGTATAACATCAAGTTCTAGCAAGATTCAGGGCTTCTTCCATTGTAGGCGGAGTTCCATCTTGGTTTGCAATATACAAAGCCGAGGCTGCATTGGCAAAGGTCAGCCTCTCTTTTGGTTCAAGTTTTGCAAGGTATCCTATGATGTTTGCAGCGTCCCATGCATCTCCAGCTCCTGTAACAAGCATTGGATCCACAGGAAATGACTTCACAAATTCTACCTCTTTTCCGTCCGTCCAGTAGGCCCCAGCAGCAGTATGAAGGTCTATTGATAAAGAGGATTTCTTGGCAAGATCTAAAACAAGTTTCTTTGTCTCCTCAGGTTCGGAAATTTTTCCAAGACTGTACTGGGCCAATAACTGGTTGCACTCGTTTTCATTGAGACATAATGAATCAAGGTTTGGCCCAAGCTTTACAATAGCGCTCTTGAATTCCTTTGTCCTTGTCTGTATGTCTGCCGGATCTAGCAAGTGAAGTGCTTTTTTTGATTTTGCAAATGCAAACTCTGCAAGTTCTGTTCCCTTTTTGTTGCTTGCCCAGTTTGCAACAATCACTGCAGAGGCTTTTCCAAGTTTTTCTTGCTCTTTTTTTCCAATCTTTTCTGGTCCAAAGTTCTCGTTGCCTCCAAGATCGGAGAGCATGATGTTTACAATGTTGTTTCCATTTTGGAACTCCAGTGCAGTTGTTCTGCCTGGCTTGCCGTCAATTACAAATAGCGATGCTTTTTTGAACTTTGAAAATGTCTCTTTTAAGAGCGTGGTGCCAGCCTTGTCTGATATCGTAATCAGGGAGACAGTACAGCCAAGCCGTGCAAGTGCATATGCAACATTTGTGGCGTTTCCTCCCTTGATGTCTTTTTGTTGTATGCCACGAATGCTTCCGCCAAAATTGATCTTTTCCATTATTTGGTTGTAAAAATTTCCAATATCTGAGACAGAGATTATCCTGTCAAGAAAAAAGTCGTTTAGAACAACAACTGGACCTAGTTTGGCACTTGATAATTTTTCCAGCATGAAGGGTTTCTAGCCCATTGGTGGCATTGGAGGTCCACCTCTGCCTCCGCCCTTGCCAGATGATGCAATCACATCATCGATTCTTAGAATCATGCATGCCGCTTCTGTTGCAGACTTGATTATCTGCTCCTTTACTGCAACGGGCTCTATGATATCAAGAGAGAACATGTCTGCCACTCTGGTGTTTCGTGCGTCAATTCCAGTCCATTTCTTGCCCTGGCTTTGCTTGGCACGTAGGGTGACCATCGTATTGATTGGGTCCATACCAGCGTTTTCAGCAATTGTCAACGGAATAATCTCTAATGCTTCTGCATATTTTTTGATTGCAAGCTGTTCTCGTCCCTCAAATCTGTCTGCCCAGTCCTTGAGGTTTGATGAAAGGAATTCCTCTGGAGCTCCGCCTCCTGCTACAACTGCTGGCTTTTCAATTACGTCTTTTACTACCATCAACGCATCGTGAAGTGATCTGTCTACCTCGTCTACAACTCTTTGTGACCCACCTCTAATGAGTACTGTGATTGCGCGTGGGTTCTTGCATCCTTCAATGAAGACCCATTTCTCAGTCTCCACCTTTCTCTGCTCTACTGTTTCAGCAGTTCCAAGGTCTTTTGATGTCATGTCATCAATGTTGCTGCTGATTCTTCCTCCAGTAGCTTTTGCAAGTTTTGTCATATCACTTTCTTTTACACGTCTTACTGAAAGAATTCCTTGTTTTGCAAGGTAATGTTGTGCAATGTCATCAATTCCTTTTTGACAGATTAGCACGTTTGCGCCAATCTCATGAATCTTGTCTACCATTGATTTTAGCATTCTATTTTCTTCTTCAAGGAACATCTGCATCTGGGTTGGGTCAGTGATTCTAATTTCAGCACTCATCTCTGTCTTTTCAATCTCAAGTGCAGAGTTGAGCAGAGCAATCTTTGCCCTTTCCATTTTCGTAGGCATGCCACTGTGTACAACCTCCTTGTCAAGAACTATACCTTTGATTAGTTGTGTATTTCGAATAGAGCCCCCTGCCTTCTTTTCCACCTTGATGTTGTCAAGGTCAACCTTGTTGCCCTTCTCTTCTTTATCTACTACTTGCAATATTGCATCTACAACAAGTTTTGAGAGCATGTCGCTGTCTTCTGAGATAAGCTTTGATTCCATGCTTGTTTTTGCAACCTTTAGGAGAATTTCTTTCTCATTTGGGCTTACAGTCTTTGCAAGCTCTTGAAGCAGTGACAAGGCTTTTTCTGATGCGGCCTGATATCCCTCTATAATTACGGTAGCATGAACGTCCTTTTCTAGCAATTCTTCTGCTTTTGCCAAAAGCGATCCTCCAAAGACTACGGAAGATGTTGTTCCATCCCCTACCTCGGTGTCTACTGTCTTTGAGATCTCGACCATCATCTTTGCAGCAGGATGCTGAACGTCAATCTCTTTTAGAATAGTAGCACCGTCATTTGTAATTGTAACATCGCCTAAAGAATCTACGAGCATCTTGTCCATTCCTCTTGGACCAAGGCTTGTTCGTACAAGTTCGGCAACTAGCTTTGCTGCGGCGATATTGTTTTTCTGAGCGTCTCGTCCTTTCTGCTGCAAGGCACTCTCCTTGAGCACTAGAACGGGACCTTGTGGTGTTTGCTGAATTGAAGCCAAAATTATTACCTGCGATTCGTAGTAAAATTCCCCCTTTAATACTTTATCTGCTCAGAATCTTGAGAAAAGTTCTATTTTTGACATCAACCACACCACTATACAAAATCCTAACCTCAGGCAATGCAAGGAAGGGAAGAAAGAGCGGAATTAGGTGCGGTTGCCTAAACTTGCAACCTGTCTCAACTATCTTTTCGTCGATCTCGTTGTATTTGGTTACTGCGTCACCAAGAGATAACTTGGATACCAGTCCTGCAACCGGCATCTCAAACTTTGATATTATTTTACCATCTTTTGAAACAGCCATGCCACCCTGTGTCTTTACAAGATCATTTGCCACAAGTGCCATCTCTTTTTCATTAGAGCCTATTACAATCAAGTCATTTTCATGAAAGCTCTGCGTAGAACCAAATGCGCCAATTCCAGCACCAAAGTTTTTCAAAAACCCGACACATTGCTTGCCTGTTCCATATGTTCTGTCTATTGCAGCAACCTTCCAGACATCCTTATCCTGCGAAGACACTACATTGCCGTCCTTTACGTAGAGTTCGTCCTGATCCTTTTTTGTTATAATTTCCGTATCCAGTCGAATTATGGTGGTCTGGGCAGAGCTGCCC